>JAQBYL010000136.1 GCA_027622495.1 Pseudomonadota bacterium | reverse complement strand
CATGGTTTTTGCCTTTTGTCGAACGGATATCCCCACTTCCATGTAATTTAATGCCCGCATTTGACTCCATATTCCCACTTTCTGAAAGACGAAAGCGTTAACTTGTCAGTACCCAAAAAACCAATAGTACCGTCTTCTTCTGGTAACTCAGGTCTACTGCGGTCGAGAAGACTTCGCGGAGGCTCCAAGGGCAATAACTGAGGATTTATGCGGGGTTCAGAAGCTCCAGACACAGCAAAGCCCCGGAATTCGGGGCTTGTAAGATGGCTCCGTCTGCTGGGCTCGAACCAGCGACCCGCTGATTAACAGTCAGCTGCTCTACCAACTGAGCTAAGACGGAACAGGCGCGCTAGTGTACCGGGCAATCCTTCAATTGCAACCGCTGGAACCCTGACCGGGCGCACAGAAACCCTCAATCCAGCAGCGTTTCGATCTTTGCTGAAGGCCGCGCAATCACAGCCCGATTTCCTTTAATCGCAACCGGCCGCTGCATCAGGTTCGGGTGTTCAAGCAGCAGCTCAACCACCGCGTCTACACTCGTGTAGTCATCGGCATTCAAACCTAAGGCTTTGAAATTCTTATCGTTACGCACCAGCGCCCTCGGCGGATCTTCAATCAGATCAATCATCCGTTGCAGATCTTTCCGGGTCGGTGGGGTATTGAGGTACAAGACGGCATCGAACTCGACGCCTCGCTCGGTGAGAATTTCCATCGCACCGCGCGATTGGCCTCAGCCAGGGTTGTGGTACAGGGTCAGTTTGGCCATGGGGGTCTCGCTGTTGGTGTGGTCCTATGCTAGCCGATTCCTTTTTCGCAACCAAACCCGACCCAGCTACCAACTGCTCGGTTGAGGTCGACCGGGACAGATCAGCTGTTGAGCGGAGCCTTCGTTGGCTGGCCTTTCAACTCCACAGTGTTGCCTTCGGGATCATTAAGGTAGATCGATGGACCGGTGCCATCGGCTCCATAGACCATACGAACTTCGCTGCCTTCCACATCATGTGCGGCCAGATGAGCGCGCACTGTAGCCTCATCAAAGGGGCTGATGCGCAAACAGAAATGATCCAGATTGCGGCGATCTGGATCCGGCTCACCGCCATTCATTTGCCCAAGCTCGCCTGCGGCAGCAACGATATCAATCAATGAATCACCGGCACGCAGTTGCGTCAGACCCAGTGAAGCAAGCTCTCGCTCAACGCTGCAACCCAGCACCTGAGTATAAAAAGCGATCAGCCGTTCAGGATCGCGGGCCCGTAAGACAAGATGATCAAGCCTCAGAATCTGAAACACTCAGATTAAGCCATCTGATCCGCAAACTTCACTTCCGTGCGCAGATAACTCTGCATGCCACCGGGGACGTGTTTGAAGATCGCCTCCCACTCTGGCCCGGTGAACACCGTGGCCATCTTTGCATTGCGCTCTTCGAGATTGTCCCAGCCGAGGATCCAGGTGATGTTTGCCGAGCCGAGATCATCCATTGGTACGCCGTTGACCTGCTGCGGTTCGGGGGTGTTGATCCAGAAGCCTTTGAGATCAAGATTAGCTTTCAGATAACCGATCGCGCGGTTTTGTATCCAGTCCCGGTAGTCGGCAAGCCGGGTTGGTTCGAAGTAGTAGTTGCGAATCTCGTAGATCATGGACGCCCTTCCTCATCACGTGAACAAAATGTTGAGCATCCATCATAGCGCGATCTCACGCCGATGCTGCAGCCACCATCATGGCGTCGAATTCCTGCCTGACTGCATCCCGCGCGTACACTCGCTGATACCATTCGTTGACGTTTGCATACGCATCAAATGGCGCACCCAGCACCTGGGCAAAACCGAAGCACATGAAGGTCGCGATGTCGGCAGCGCCGTAGTCGCCGCAGAGATAGGTCTGGTCTTTCAACCGCTGGTCGAGGGTTGTGGTGTAATCGCTGAGTGCTGACACCGGGTACCGTTCGTCCAGGAATCGAATACCGCGAGACCACCATCCACCAGCACCGGTACTTCGCCACGCGGACTCACATCAAGAAAAGCCTTGGGCTTCGGGTGCCACTTGTTCTGCCGCGACCAGGGGACTTCCCTGATCTCGATGGGCAGCCCTTTCTCGGCTAAGACAATGCGCACTTTTGCACTGAAAGGACTCAACGTTCCGGACCATAAATACATCGACGTCTCCTGAGCATTTGCATGTACGCAATCACTCCAGGCCGCCGGTTGATGCAGACCAATTACCTTGCAGGTAGTGAAATCGGGCAGACAGTGGATCGCTATATCGCAACCACAGTGCCACAGAGTTCTTCGGAGACCTTCCACAACCGTTCTGCCAGCTCTTCGTCTTTGGCATAGGCACTTTCACTGGCAGGCTTACAGTCCGAAAAGTAGCTGCCTTTTACTCCGGCATAGTCCGGATGGGTGGCGAGCAGGCAACTTGTGGCGGCACCCTGCGCAACTGTTTTGGCCATCGGAAAAAACACCAGCGCAAGTGGCAGGGCGATCCACTTGGGAATGTGCCGGCCCAGATTAGTCGCAATCACACCCGGATGCAGCGCGCTGACGGCTACACCATCGGCAACCCGCTTTGCCAACGCCTTGGCAAACAGGATGTTCGCAAGCTTGGATTGGCCGTATGCGCGCAACGGGCTGTAGCCCGCCTCTCCCGACAGGTTATCAAACTGGATTCCACCGGCAGGCGCTGATCTATGCCCTTCGCTGCTGACCATCACCACCCGCGCATCATCGGCTAACATGCCAAGCAGTTGTGCAACCAACAGAAAGTGGCCGAGGTGGTTAGTCGCAAACTGCATCTCCAGACCGTTGGCCTGCTGAAGTTTCGGCAATGCCATGATTCCGGCATTCGCGACGATTATGTCCAGACGATCAAACTTCTGATGCACGGCTTCTGCACAATTGCGGACACTTTTTAGATCAGTAAGCTCACAGGCAAGCGGTGTGGTCATGTCAGGCGCGACCGAACAACCGGCCCGGGCTTTTTCTAATGTTCGGGCTGTGCCGATAACATGAGCGCCGCGCAGGGCGAGAATACGCAGTGTTTCTGTGCCAATACCTGAATTGACACCGGTTACCAGGGCGACTTTGCCGTGCAGATCAACACCTTCGGTAACCTGCTCGGCTGTGCTTCGTTTGTTGAACGCAATGGTCATCTGTTTATATGGCTCTCATACAACTGGTTATTTTAACCACGATCATACACGCGGGTGACGATAAAATTCTCGCGGTCCACGTCGACCTGAATCACTACTACCAGCCGCTTGCGGCCGTCCTGCAGTGAGTAGGTCTCGGTTACTTCTGCGTCGTCTGTTTCTGAATAGATCACCAGATTGCCTTCGACTGACCAACCCGCCGTGACTTCCCACAAACCCCGTTCACGGTAGCCCCACGATACGTCCCGATAGGCCCCCTTGTCGTACCGAATCCCCATGGAATCGGCGTTCTGTTCGATCTTCATCTCGTTGGCAACCAGGACCGGAAAATCATGGTTAACAAACGACATCGCACTACCAGCATTGCGTATGGCCCGATTACTCGAGTTGGGGCGGTGTTCCATGTCGCGACGCTGGGCCTGTTCCATCATTTTGCGCTGGTCAGGGGGCAGATCCGACAGTTCGTGATTGATCTGCCATTCACCATTCAGATCAAAGACAAGCGGGATGGTCTCTTCCAGATCGATTGACGAGCAGGCAGCAAGGCTCAGGGTAAGGAGCACCCAGGCAGTGTATTGCAGCGAACGGTTCCGTCGAATCATGGTGTGAAGCATCCTACAGATGGATATCGCGTTAGATAGAGCAAAACCATAGCCATCGGCAGTCTGGTTGGCAAACTCATGTGTCGGTATGCTGTGGCTGCCTGGTTGTTCAGGCGGAAATGGTGTTTTTGCAGCAGGCCGTAAAACATGAAGTGGCAGATGCTCGGTCCGAACCTCCCGCAAGGTGGAAATGCACTCACACGTCACCTGGGCCGCTCGTTGTTGCGCGTGATGGGCTGGCAGGTCACCGGGGTATTCCCCGACCACGCCAAACTGATCGTCGCCGTTGCTCCCCACTCAACCAATATCGACTGGCTGCTGTCGATCACGGTGATCTGGGGGCTCGGTTTAAAAGCCTCCTATCTGGTCAAACACACGCTGTTTCGATTTCCATTGGGTGGCCTGCTGCAACGCCTGGGCGGGATTCCCGTTGATCGGAGAGCCGCGGGCGGCATGGTGGGCCAGCTTGCAGATCGGTTTGCAGCACAGACTCAGCTGGTACTGGGCATTACACCGGAAGGAACCAGAAGCGGCCTGCGCGAATGGAAGCGGGGCTTTGCTCTGATCGCTCAATCAGCCGGGGTACCGGTTCTGCCTGCGATCCTCAACTATCGAACCCGAACCATTCACTTTCACCCCGTGATCAGCGATGTGGCCAACGTGGATCATGTGATGGAGGCAATGCAGCTGGCGGCTGCATCCGGGTCCCCGCGCGCCTGACTGCGCAAGACCGCGCGCCTGATCAAGGCAACTAACCGGCACCGATCAACGTCGCCAGTGTGAGGCTTCTGCGATTGCCTTGCTCTTTTTCCATCCGCATCCGGGCTTTGCGAAGATTTTCCTGTTAGTTCTCCTCATCGCCTAACTGGCCGTGGGACAACGCTTTCAAAAAGTGGAATCGACCGTCTTTGTTGTTCAGTTTGATCGCCCGGTCCACCGAGGTAATGGCCAGATCGTAGTCCGCGGTTTTGTAGGCAGCCTGGGCCATGGCGTAATGATAACAGGGATTGTTCTCGCGATAGTTACGCACTTTGCGTTCATACACGAGCGCGAGCTCGTGCTGACCCGATAGTGTGTAACTTCGCTCCAGACCCGACCAGGCGGCTTTGTTGCCAGGATCAAGATCGAGCACAACTTCGAACGCCTTGATTGCCAGTTCAGGCTGCTCGCGCACGTTGTAGAGTGCCCCAAGATTGACCCACAGGTCCGAATTGCGCGGTTCAATCAGAATCGCCCGTTTGAGGTAGGCAAACGCCAGACGATGATTACCGGTGACCGACTGATCCACCGACAGGTTGGAATAGAATAACGACTGGGCATAACCATCGCTGACCAGTTTTTTGTTGAAGTGGGCTGCCGGTTGCACAGAACCGAAATCTACCGTGAACTCCGAGTTTTCGAAGCGCTCCCACCTGATGGAATGAACGATCACATTGATATGGTTGTTGCGTATGAGGTAGCCCGATTCTGCATCCCAGGTCGGCGGCATTTCGACAATCTGATAACCAGCATTGAGACCAGCCAGCCGAGCCAGCGCAATAAACATGTTGGTGTACGACAGACAATTGCCAGACTGTGTGTGAAACGTATCGAGTGCAGTGCGGGTTGCGTCGATCTGATAGGCATTGAAATAGCCCGCGTGTTCGAGCCGACTGAGCAAGCGTTTGAGCCGCACCACGCTCTGGCGCTGTTCGGAGATGTGCCCTTGCACGAACTCGACCATGGCATCATCTGTTGCGAGCACATCGAAGCTGGTGGCTTCGCTGATTTCCACCACTTCACCAAAAAGCACCCGCCCGGACAGAAGCTCCGGGTCATAGTCCGGAGCCAGCAAATCCTCAGGTTGTGTTGCACAACCACCGGCCAGCAACACAGCCGCTGTGATCAACAAAGTCACCCGCTGAAGCCTCGCGCTCATGGGTGGGTCCCGAATGAGTGTCGTTTTGAGTCTAGACCTCGTTAAACCGATCCTCAACCACCTGTGAACACGGCGTTCACCTTCTGTCGGACAATAAGGCTGCAACGCTGTAGATTACGGCCAGGTAAAGTCATTGCAACCAAACCTCAGTTGCGCGAGCATCAGACGCATGGACGGATTAGAAAGGGTCAAAAAGTCCACTTTCTATCGCGTGGACTATCGCGTGGACCGTCGTGCACGCGGCGGACGCATCGGCAAGCGAGCCGCTGGGAACCCTCTGCTGCTGCGTCTAGCCAACTTTGTAACCAGTCTGGGTCTGACGATTCTTGCGGCCTCCGCCCATGCAGCTTACCCCTGGCAGGAGGGCGTCTACCTGGCAGATGCAAGTGCCCTTTCCCACTGGAACGACACGATCGAGCGCCATGACCAGCAACGCGATCAGTTGACGTCATGCATTGATGATCGCGACACCTGTGACGGTCGCCTGAATGGGCTTGCCCACCTGATGAGTCGCGCACAGGGTCTGACAAAGCAGGCGCAGTTGCGCCTGGTCAATCGCTACATCAACGGCAAACGCTACAAAAACGATCGACCCACCCGCACCACCAGTGAGTTGCGCCCCGAAAGCCAGGTGTTCCGCAACAGCTGGTCCACGCCGGTTGAATTCGTCACGAAAGGCGGGGACTGCGAAGACTATGCATCCGCCAAGTATTTTCTGCTTCGCGATCTGGGCTTCAGCAGCGATGAACTGCGGGTTGTGGTGACTTACGAAACAAGATCTCACGGCTACCACGCGGTGCTCGCCTATCGACAGACACCGGATGAGATCTGGTTGCTGGACTCAGACAATACAGTACGAAAATCCCCAGCCTTTGGTGCTCGATTTATCTACGCGGTAAACGAACACGGAATCTGGGATCACGAAACCGATCGCCAAACCATACGGAGCAAAGGATGAAAAAACTCATCGTTTTGATTGTTGCATTGGGGTGTGGATATGCGCTGGCAGATGATCTGCGGGTTGAATCCAGTAGCCTGAACGTGAAAGAGCGTCTCGAGACCATCGAGCTGATCAACGTGACAGAAGAACGGGCGCCGGTCGAAACTGCCGCAGCCCTGGATGCGGATCTGGAGGCCATTCTTAAGGAAGCAGCAGCTCTGGAAGAGCCACAGACCGTCAACTAGCGCCCGACACGATCTAAAGGTTCGCACTGCCCATATTCCACATAGATCGAGTCGCCGCTTTCGTTGTCGGCCGCGCCGGTAAAGGTCCAGCCACCAACCGCTGTTCTGGTAAAGCGGTGAGTCTGCGCATTCAGCAACAGCATCTGTGAAGGTGGTGTATTCACGCAGCTGAAACCGGTTGCGTCAGCAGTGCCGCGAACCGAACGGCATTCCAGTTCTGTTTCGGTCTGATCCGGATTGGTGAGCGTGAGGTACAAATCCACACCCGGCGTGGTGGACGCAAGATTCTCGGTTAAAAAGCTATTCTGCTGCAGGGAGAATTTGCCAGGATGGAACAGTGCAGCCTCGTATTGCTCAACGTCACCGGGATAATCGTGAAACCCGCCCGTTTGTGTAGCCAGACACTGAAGATCAGGCACAACCAGCGCGCCATCGACCTGCTGCTCGGTTTGTGACCACACAGGCGCACCCCAAAGGAGCAGAAACACCGTTGTGACAAACCACTCATCCAGTCGCATCTCTGGTCTGCTCAGCACCCCTTGCACCCTGTGTCAAAGCCGGTCCACACCATTAGCCCGCGCCTGTCACCGGAAATCAAGTCCCGTCCTGATCGCCGTCTTTGTTCTTGTCCTCACCTGTCCTGGTCTAAGCGCCGATCCGCTCAAAAAAACCTGGTGCCAGTATAGAACACCGAATCTGGAGCTGATCACCGACCTTCCGGAAAACAAAGCTCGCGATCTGCTCGACGAGATGACTGCTTTCAGAAGTCTTTTTAATGTCCTCTTCCCTAAACCATCAACTACCCGTCCACTTCCCCTCAAGGCGATCGTGTTTGAAAAACAGCTGGACTTTGTCAGGATGCTGGATTCAGATCACTTCGCCGGCTTTACCGTCCCTTCCCTGCAGAACTATCGCCTGCTGCTCAGCGCCGAAGGCCATCAGGCAAACAACGTCGCCTTCCACGAATATGCTCACTACCTGTTCCGCATCAAAGCCGATCAAAGCTGGCCGCTGTGGTATGAAGAAGGGCTCGCAACCTATCTGGGTGATGTGCTCTTCAACACAAAAAAGCGCCAGGCCGGTCCTGTGCCCGCGCAGCTCGGTGTAGTTCAGGAGGACTTTTCCGGTTGGCAGAGAATGAATGCTGCCATTTCCTATAAAGACGTCCTGACCACACGCAACATCGAAGACTGGTCATTCAACAAGCTGTCGGCCTTTTACCGTAAATCCTGGGCGCTCGTTCACTACCTGAGGTTGGGCATCGAGGGTGATCAGAAAGATCGAGATGTGCGGATCCACGCCTATCTGACTCACATGCCTGCGGATTTCGCGGGAACGTTCGGTCTTCAACCGCAAGACCTGAACGGTCGGCTGCGCCGCTATCTGAACCGACGGCAGATCCCCGACGAGGATACTGAATTCAACTACGTGCCCGTCACCGTCCTCGACTCAAACTGCCTCAACGAAACCCAACGCGATCTTGAGCTCGCGATCAGCATCGCTGTCCGAAACCCGGATCTGGCAGAAAAAATACTGCTTGACCGCATGCCGGAAAATCCCACAAGCGACTGGTTGGTTGCTCTGTCTGAAGTACAGCTTACCCACGACGAAGATCTGGCCTTTCAAACCGCGCAACAGGCAACGACTCAGAACCCCGACG
Organism: Pseudomonadota bacterium; assembly: GCA_027622495.1. Taxonomy (GTDB): domain Bacteria; phylum Pseudomonadota; class Gammaproteobacteria; order Pseudomonadales; family Azotimanducaceae; genus JAQBYL01. Next base: position 1,295 of record JAQBYL010000136.1, on the reverse strand, counting down.
ACCCGGCAGCGCGTATTCAGTACGCCACTCAACTGCTCGGCTGGTGTGTGTGGACCAACGGTGAGGGTTGCGCCGATCTCTGGCGGCAGGCTACACCGTTGTATCGATCTGCTCTGCGCCAGGACCCGGATCGCTTTGATGCCGCCCTCGGTCTCGGCTTCAGTTACCTGCACACGGGCCAGCCGGGGGATGCAATCAACTACCTGAAGGTTGCCTACCAGAAAATACCGTGGGCCGCACAGGTCAACTTCTTTCTGGGTGAAGCCTATCGGATTGTTGGCGACACCCGCGCACGCCAGCATCTAGCCAACGCCGAACAATGGGCACGCATACCCGCGTGGCAGGCCCGCGCCGAGCTCGCACTGGCCAAGCTCGACGTCAGCGCGGATCTCTGATGGTTACCGTACCCTGTGCGATTGCACAGAGCCTGCCTTCGTTCGACAGATCGATTCTAACCACTGCCTGAGTACGCGAAAGATTGAGGATCTCGGCATGGGCTGACACGAATCCTTTGGTCACCGGCGCCGTCAGGTTGATCTTGAATTCGGTGGTAGCTGCCCACTGGCCCTTCTTCATCGCCGGGTAACACACACAACCCAGCATGTGATCGCAGAAAGCCGACAACACACCGCCATGCATATTGCCCATCATCGTCAGAAGGTCTTCACGAACTTCGAAACGGCCATCCATGGTGCCTGGACCGGCATCGACGAGTTCAAAACCGAGGTAATCCACAATGCCTCCCGCTCCTTTGCTGGGTTGCATGAACCGTTTTGCGATGTCTGCATTGAAGGTGATATCAGCCAACTTTGTTCTCCGCTTAAGTAAAATTTGTGTTTAAGGAATTGTCAGGCGCCAAACGTGTCGACGATCGCCTCGAGATTTTCCTGAACGCGGGCGCCCTTGATGCCAATGCTCGGACTGTACAGAATCACGTGGTCCGCCAGAGCGTCCCATTGCTTGATCTGATCACGCACCTCATCGGGTGTACCGGCGATGGCGATCTGATCGATCATCTCGTCTGTTACCGCAGCAGCCATCGCCGCAAAGTCACCTTTCCGGAATGCCGTGGCAATGGCTTCGCCTTGAACTTCCCAGCCATGCGGCTTAAGAATGGAATGATACAGACGCGTGGTGTAGTAAAAAGCGATCTGGTTGCGCACCTCTGCGCGCGCCTGTTCAGTTGTGTCGGCGACCGATGTGATGATGTAGGGGTACAGCTGACATGCCGATCCTTCAAGCTCGGGTTGCACCACGTCAGTGATGTATTTGCGCGTGTAGATCGGGTGGCCGAT
>JAQBYL010000135.1 GCA_027622495.1 Pseudomonadota bacterium | reverse complement strand
GAAAAGAATCGTCGGTTTAGACATCGGTACAAGCAAGGTTGTGGCGATTGTTGGTGAAGTTTCCAAAGAGGGTGTGCTGCAGGTGATCGGCATCGGTTCGCATCCTTCAACGGGCCTGAAAAAAGGCGTGGTGGTAAACATTGAATCCACCGTGTCTTCCATACAAAGGGCCATAGAAGAAGCTGAGCTGATGGCTGGCTGTCAGATCGACAGTGTTTATGCAGGGATTGCCGGCAGTCACATACGCAGTATCAATTCCCATGGCATTGTTGCGGTGCGTGATCGTGAAGTGTATCCACAGGATGTTGAGCGGGTGATCGATGCAGCCCAGGCGATGGCGATACCCGCAGACCAGCGCATCCTGCACATCCTCCCCCAGGAATTTGTGATCGACAACCAGGACGGTGTGCGCGAACCACTGGGTATGTCGGGCGTTCGTCTCGAGGCTAAGGTGCACCTGGTTACCTGCGCGGTAAACGCTTCGCAGAACATCGAAAAATGCATTGAACGATGCGGCCTGCGTGTTAATAACATCATTCTGGAACAGCTGGCATCAAGCTATTCAGTTCTCACAGACGACGAACGCGAACTCGGTGTGTGCATTGTCGACATCGGTGGGGGTACTTCCGACATTGCTGTTTTTACCGATGGTGCAATCCGACACACAGCAGTGATACCGATCGCCGGTGACCAGGTAACCAACGACATCGCCATGGCGTTACGCACACCAACCCAGAACGCTGAAGAAATCAAAATTAAATACGCCTGCGCCCTGACTCACCTCGCGCGCGCAGACGACATGATCAAAGTGCCCGGTGTTGGCGACAAGCCTTCGCGGGAACTGTCCCGGCAAGCCCTCGCAGAAGTGGTTGAGCCGAGATACGACGAACTGTTCACGCTGATCCAGGCGGAACTGAGAAGAAGCGGCTTCGAGGAATTGATTGCCGCCGGCATTGTGCTCACGGGGGGCGCATCAAAAATGGAAGGGGTGATTGACCTGGCTGAGGAGATATTCCACATGCCGGTCAGTCTTGGCTCGCCACGCAATGTGGCCGGTTTGAAGGACATTGTCTGCAATCCCATATATGCAACGGGCGTTGGCTTGTTGCAGTACGGAAAGCAAAGAGAGGAGGAATCCGGGCACCAGAGCAGATCTGGCAACGGAGCCTTCAGAAAATTCAAAAAGTGGTTAAGCGAAAATTTCTAGCAGGAGACGAAGATGTTTGAACTGGTAGACAGTGCTCCGCGAAGCGCGGTCATTAAAGTAGTAGGCGTGGGTGGTGGCGGTGGCAACGCCATTGCGCACATGCTTGCAAAGAATGTTGAAGGTGTTGATTTCATTGCGGCGAACACTGACGCTCAGGCGCTTGCGACGCTTGCTGCAAAGACTGTTCTGCAGCTTGGCGCGGGGATCACAAAGGGTCTGGGCGCTGGGGCGAATCCCGATGTCGGCAGAGCAGCGGCTCTCGAAGATCGGGATCGCATAGCCGAAGTCCTGGCCGGGGCTGACATGGTGTTCATCACTGCCGGCATGGGCGGCGGTACCGGCACAGGGGCCGCACCGGTGGTAGCCGAAGTTGCGAAAGAGCTGGGTATATTGACTGTTGCAGTTGTGACCCGACCTTTCCGGTTCGAAAAGCGCACTGAAATAGCTGATCGTGGTATCCGTGAGCTCACCGACTCGGTTGATTCACTGATTATCATCCCCAATGAGAAACTGTTGGCGGTGCTCGGTGAACGCTGCAGCATGCTCGATGCGTTCTGTGCGGCAAATGACGTATTGCTCGGCGCGGTGCAGGGCATAGCCGATCTGATCATCAAGCCCGGTATGATCAATGTGGATTTTGCAGATGTGCGAACCGTGATGTCTGAAATGGGCATGGCGATGATGGGTACCGGCCGATCTTCGGGCGACAATCGTGCCCGGGATGCAGCAGAAGCAGCCATCCGCAGTCCTCTGCTCGAAGATATCGATCTGCAGGGTGCGCGCGGCATACTGGTTAACGTAACAGCGGGCCCCGACCTCAACATCGGTGAGTTCACTGACGTGGGTGCGATCATTGAGGAATTCGCCTCTGATACCGCTACAGTGGTTATTGGCACGGTGATTGATCCTGAAATCGGCAGCGACTTGAAGGTGACTGTGGTAGCGACCGGTCTCGGTGATCGGGTAAAGCCCAATATCGTGGTGAACAACACCCTGTCTAATCAGGCAATGGGCGGCCAGGTCAACTACGCTGAACTTGACCGACCCGCTTACGCACGGCACCACGCAACGGTCAGACAGGACAACCTGGCTGAGGACTTGAGAGATCGGAATATGGATTACCTGGACATACCAGCGTTTCTGCGTCGCCAGGCTGACTGACAGCCCGCGCTGAGAGTAGAGAGCACCCGCCGGATTCCTGCGCGGTGGGTGCTCGACCGTTCAGATACGGTTCAGCTGGCCGCAGCCAAACTCGTCACCGTTACCTGAAGGCTTACGAAGGGTTTGGTTTGTGTTGGAGAGTTTGTTTAAAGCGTCGACAGAACTTCGCAGTACCGCACAATCTGTGCAATACGAAACAATATGTAACAAATTTGTGATGTGCTTCGGTAGTGAGTGCTGGGGTCATCTGCTACCATGCCGCCGCGCGGCCGTCTCTACTGATGACGGAATTAGAATAACAACAATCTGGATGAGACACCTCTGAACCAGCGTACACTCAAGAATGTAATTCGTGCCACCGGCATGGGTTTGCACACCGGGGAAAAGGTGTATCTCACTTTGCGCCCGGCACCCGCGAATACCGGGATCGTCTTCGTCCGCACTGATCTTGAACCGGCGGTGTCCATATCTGCCTGTGCGACGAATGTCGGCAGTACCACCATGGCAACCTCGCTTGCCAGCGGTGATGTTGAGATCTCCACAGTCGAACACCTCATGTCGGCGTTTGCCGGTCTGGGTATTGATAACGCTTTTGTCGATGTCAGCGCGCCGGAACTGCCGATCATGGATGGCAGCGCAGCGCCATTCGTGTTTCTGCTGCAGTCGGCGGGGGTCGAAGAGCAATCGGCACCAAAGCAGTTCATCCGCATCTTAAAGCCCGTCCGCGTCAGCCACGGCGATGCGCACGCCGAACTGACTCCCTACGACGGATATCGGCTGGACTACACTCTGATGTACGACCATCCGGTCTTCAAGAAACACTGCAAAGCGGCATCAGTTGAATTCTCGACAACCTCGTTTATCAAAGAAGTCAGCCGTGCCAGAACATTCGGTTTTCTTACAGAATACGAAAAACTCAGATCTATGGATCTGGCCCGGGGTGGCAGCCTTGAGAACTCTGTAGTGGTTGATGATTACAGAATTCTCAACGATGAAGGCTTACGGCTCGAAGATGAGTTCGCAAAGCACAAGATTCTCGATGCGATCGGCGATCTTTATCTGTTCGGCCATCCAATGATTGGCGCATTCAGCGGCTACAAGTCGGGTCACCACACCAACAACATGCTTGTGCGCAAAGTTCTGGCGGATGCCAGTGCCTATGAGCTGGTCAGCTTTGATGGCGTGCAACCGGCGCCGCTGGCCTTTGCCGTGCTGAAGGTACCGCAAGCCGGTTGATCCGAGCGCCTGCGCGACGGAAAAATTGCTCGGAAAGTCTCAAATTTTCTAAATCAAGTTGTGCGACAATTAATTGCCGGAGACGCGAATGCGCAGTTCACCGGCGTTTCGGTAGTGGGAAAGGTGTTCGAGCTGCGATCGTAGATCGGATGCAAGAAAGCGCAACTTGGTTGCGGTTGCCGCGTCGGTGCAGAGGATGGTGATGGTACGGGGACTGACCTCCGTCACTTTGCAGCGGTTTTTTAGTGCATCTGGGAGCAGGACGCGTAATTCGGCGGTCCATGCGTCCTGGATGGCGGCTTGATGGAGTAGACGCTGCAGAGGCGAGTGACGTCGTGGATTGTCAGTCAGGATGTCAACAATTTTGCGATTGGTCATAAATTAAAGGTCAGGCGCCACATACTTTGAGGCCGCTTATACGCTTATATAAGAGAGTGGAACAATTAGACAATCATCAATCAAACGAATGTCGCTGTGAAGATCATATTCGTACGTGACAAAGGGGCATCAGTGGTCTGGCGGCTGAGCCGCCGAATTGCCATCAGTGGTCTTCTGGCTGGAATCGTCGCATTGGCAGCAGGCGGCGTATTCGGTTACGGCTATGTTACAGACGAGCGCGTGACTGCCGCTGTCGTCGCACAGTGGAAACAGCAGCTGGTCGAACAGGACCAACTGGCACTGGCAATCGAAAACGACACCCTTGCTGAAACCGCGGCAGTTGGTCGCCAGTTGGCTCAGATGCAGGCCAGGCTCTGGAGAATGGAGGCGCTGGGTGCGCGGGTCACCGAAGTTGCTGATCTGGATCCCGGTGAGTTCAGCTTCAATACACCAAGTCCACAGGGTGGTCCGCTGAATGCTCAGGAGCAGATGAGTCTGCCGGACTGGCCCGATCTTCGAGCGCAGGTGCAGACTTTGTCTCAAACCCTCGAAGTGCGTGAACGGGAACTGGAGATTCTTGACCGCCTGCTTTCCGACGACGATTTCAATGAACAGGTGCTGCTGTCTGGCCGGCCGGTCAGCTGGGGCTGGATGTCTTCTCCGTTCGGACGTCGGGTAGATCCGATCAATGGCAAGCTGGCCTGGCATCTGGGTGTCGATTTTGCCGGGCGGGAAGGTTCTGATGTGATGGCGATCGCCAGTGGCGTGGTCGTCTTCGCCGGGGAACGGACCGGCTATGGCAACATGATTGAGCTGAATCATGGCCAGGGCTACGTGACCCGTTACGGTCATCACTCCGAATTGCTGGTGCGCACTGGCGAAATAGTTCGAAAGGGTCAGACCATCGGCCTGATGGGCAGTTCCGGCAGATCAACCGGACCCCACGTGCATTTCGAGGTACTAAAGGACGGCAGGCAGATCGATCCGGCCCGCTATATCGCCCGCCGCAGTTGACCTGGTCTCTTCCGGGTCTGATGGTTTATTTGCTGCATTAATTCCCGTCGTCGCGCTCCATTCAATGTAAAGTAGCGGTTTTTCAACATCCCCATCTCACATGCTCGGAAATCTCCTTAGAAGCGTCTTCGGCACTAAGAACAGCCGGGAAATCAAACGTATGGAAAAGGTTGTGACCTGGATCAATGGTCACGAAGAATCTTTTCAGGCCTTAAGCGATGAAGAGCTGAAGGCATTTACCGACAAGCTCCGCGAGCGCTTTACCGGTGGCGAAAGCCTCGATCAATTACTGCCGGAAGCATTTGCGGCCGTGCGTGAAGCCTCTGTGCGGGTCAAAAATATGCGCCATTTTGATATGCAGATGGTCGGCGGAATAACGCTCCACGAAGGTCGCATCAGCGAGATGCGTACCGGCGAAGGTAAGACTCTGGTCGCGACCCTGGCCGCTTACCTGAATGCGATACCGGGCAAAGGTGTGCATGTGGTCACGGTCAACGACTATCTCGCCCGGCGTGACGCCGGTTGGATGGGACCCATCTACACTGCTCTGGGTTTAAGTGTCGGCGTTGTGCAGTCGGGTCAGGATCCGATCACAAAGCGGTCAGCCTACCGGGCCGACATCACTTACGGCACCAATAATGAGTTTGGTTTTGACTACCTGCGCGACAACATGGCGTTCACGCTGGAAGACAAATTTCAGCGTGAGCTCAACTACGCGATCATCGACGAGGTAGATTCGATCCTGGTGGATGAGGCGCGCACACCGCTGATCATCTCCGGCCCCGCCGAAGAAAACACCGAACTGTACAAACAGATCAATAAGCTGGCGCCAAAACTCAAGCGCCAGGTGTATGTAGAGCAGGCGTCCAAGCTCGATGTGCAGGCAGAACTGCCGGAAGAAGAGCTCGGCGATTTCATCATTGACGAAAAGAACCGCCAGGTTGAAATGACCGAGCGTGGTCACGCTCTGGTTGAGGAGCAGCTGGTTAAGCTGGGTCTGCTGCAGGAAGGCGACAGTCTCTATTCAGCAAAAAATTTGAACCTTCTACACCATGTGCATGCGGCTCTCAAAGCCCACGCGCTGTTTAAGAAAGATGTGGACTACATGGTTGCAGACGGTGAGATCGTCATCGTTGATGAACATACCGGTCGGGCAATGCCAGGTCGGCGGTGGTCCGAGGGCATACATCAGGCGGTCGAAGCAAAAGAACGTGTCGCCATTCAGAACGAAAGCCAGACTCTGGCATCAACCACATTCCAGAATTACTTTCGCCTGTACGACAAGTTAGCCGGGATGACGGGTACTGCAGACACGGAAGCCTTTGAGTTCAAACAGATCTACAATCTGGATGTGATGGTGATCCCCACGCATAAACCGATGATCCGGAAGGACCATAACGATCTGGTTTATCTGACCATCGGCGAAAAGTATGACGCGATAGTCGAAGACATCAACGACTGCATGAAACGTGGCCAGCCGGTGCTGGTCGGTACGGCGTCAATTGAGTCTTCGGAACTGCTGTCGGGGGAACTCGACAAACGTGGCATCAAACACAGCGTTCTGAACGCCAAGCAACATGAGCGCGAGGCAGAGATCATCGCTCAGGCCGGTGCCCCCGGGGTGGTGACCATTGCGACCAACATGGCCGGTCGAGGCACCGACATTGTGCTCGGTGGCAACTGGGAGGCTGAAGTGGCAGGGCTCGAAGCTGCGAGCGCTGCGGATCCAGAAACTGCGAAGACTGCCTGGCAGCAGCGTCACGATCAGGTGATCGCTGCCGGTGGTCTGCACATCATCGGCACGGAACGGCACGAATCGAGACGCATCGACAACCAGTTGCGCGGTCGATCCGGTCGTCAGGGTGATCCTGGATCAAGCCGCTTCTATCTGTCGATGGAAGACAATCTGATGCGCATTTTTGCTAACGAACGCGTCCGTCGGATCATGACGTCAATCGGGCTTGAAGCTGGCGAAGCGATCGAGCACCGGATGGTCAACAACGCCATTGAAAAGGCCCAACGAAAAGTCGAAGGCCACAACTTTGACATCCGCAAGAACCTGCTTGAATACGATGATGTTTCAAACGATCAACGCCGCGTGATCTACCAGCAACGCCGCGATCTGATGGCAAGCGATGACATCTCTGAGATGATCGAAGGGTTACGCGAAGAAGTGGTCTACGACGTGATCAGCGAGTACATCCCGCCACAGAGTATTGAAGAGCAGTGGGATATCGAAGGCCTGGAGCAGGGTCTGGTCACCGAATTTGCAAGCCCGCAACCGGTACGGAACTGGTTGGACGAAGACGACAGTCTCAATGAGGAGAGTCTTTCAAAGAAAATCCTCGAGACAGTCGATGCGGCCTATCTCGCAAAGGAGCAACTCTGGGCATCGCACGGTGTGGACATGCGCCTGGTTGAGAAGCAACTGATGCTTCAGATTCTCGACCAGCGCTGGAAAGAGCATCTGGCGATGATGGATTATCTGCGACAGGGTATCCAGCTCAGGGCATATGCTCAGAAACAGCCGAAACAGGAGTACAAACGTGAATCGTTCGAGCTGTTTCAGGAACTGCTGTACAACATAAAGCGTGACGTGGTCCGGATGCTCTGCCGCGTGCAGATCGAAACACCAGAAGCGGTTGAAGAAGCCGAGCGCAAGCGCCGGGAAGAAGCATTGGCCCGAATGCGCTATACACATGCGGAGACATCAGCGCTCGGCTCAACAACACCTGCCGATGAACCGCCAGCACCCAACGGCAAAGGCGAAACCTTTGTACGTGAGGACCGTAAGATCGGGCGCAACGAAGAGTGCCCGTGCGGATCCGGTAAAAAATACAAACATTGCCACGGGAAGGCAGCTTGAATGGCCGTTAATCTTCCACCGATGGGTGAGCTTGTGCCGGTGAAAGGCATGCGTCTTGGCAGTGCCTGTGCCGGGATCAAGCAGAAAGTACGAAACGACGTCACAGTGATACTGCTCGACGAAGGCACAACCGTTGCAGGGGTGTTCACCAGGAGCAGTTTTGCAGCAGCACCGGTCCAGATCTGCAGGCAGGTGCTTGCAGCCGGTGGCGTTAGAGCGCTTGTTATCAATTCAGGTAACGCCAACGCAGCAACCGGCGAACCAGGACGGGTGGACGCGGGCCTCATATGCGATCAGGTTGCCATGGCGACCAATGATGGTTTCAGCGGCGCGCAAGTTCTGCCATTTTCCACGGGTGTCATCGGCCAGCGTCTGCCGGTTGAACGCATGAATCCGGCAGTCGCCGAGGCAGCTGCGAAGGCGAAGCCAGAAGGGTGGGAAGACGCAGCGCTTGCCATCATGACGACCGACACCGGACCCAAAGCACTGAGCAGAACTGTTGAGATCAACGGGGTTGAGGTGACCATTACCGGTATCTGCAAAGGTGCTGGCATGATCAAACCCGACATGGCTACCATGCTCGCCTATATCGGCTGTGATGCCGCGGTCTCAGACAGCTGCCTTCAACGCCTTGCTAAACGCGTCGCCGACAAGTCATTCAACCGGGTCACCGTTGACGGTGATACCTCAACAAATGATTCGTTTGTAATTTGTGCCACAGGTGCCGCCGATGTGGCGATCACTGATCTGGATTCTGCAGAAGGCCAGTTGCTCGAAACAGCCATGACCGGGGTTGCGCTCGAACTTGCCCAGCGCATCATCCGCGACGCAGAAGGGGCAACCAAGTTCGTAACGGTGCGGGTCAGTGGCGCGCAGAGTGCGCGGGAAGCACTGAATGTAGCCTACACCGTAGCCGAATCACCGCTGGTCAAGACCGCCATATTTGCAGGCGATCCAAACTGGGGAAGGTTCTGCATGGCCATCGGTCGCTCTGGCATACCCGACCTCGATACAAACCGGGTGTCGGTTCATCTGGATGCAGTCTGCATCGCCAGGGGTGGCCAGATTGCAGCTGAGTATGTTGAAGAGAATGCGGCGCGGGTGATGGCTCAAGATGAATTTGTTGTTCATATCGATCTGGGTCGAGGCGAGTATGAAGAGACTGTGTGGACTGCTGATCTCAGCTACGAGTACGTCCGCATTAACGCCGAGTACCGCAGTTGAGTGAGCCGAGTGCACGAATAATCGCCTGCCCTGAGTGTGGTAAGGCTGTCAAGTGGTCTACCGGGAACCCGTCGCGGCCGTTCTGTTCAGAACGCTGCAAAATGATGGATTTCGGCTCGTGGGCCAACGAGCAGCATCGACTTCCTGTCGATCCAGACGCTGGCGAACAGTTCAGCGAAGAGGACGAACCCTCTGACTGATCTGAAGTGCCTCGTCAGGTCGAGGCGCTTTGTGCCAGCTGCAGATATTTTTCATGTAATGCATGAACCTGCGCATCAAGGTCTGCAAGGCTCCCGTCGTTCACAATCACGTCCTGAGCTTTAGCCAGCCGGTCTTCACGATCTGCCTGAGCGTTGAGAATGGCTTTGACCTGGTCTTCAGAATTCTGATCGCGGATCATGGTCCGTTCGATCTGCACGGCTTCCGGTACATCAACCACCAGCACGCGTGAACACACCCGGTAGTGCCCGGTTTCGATCAGCACAGGGTTCACCAGGATCGCGTAGGGTGAGCGGGCATCATTGAGGGCCTGGTTAAGGTGCCGCCCGATCAGTGGGTTGATCAACCCCTCGAGCCAACGGCGTTCATCGGGGTCAGCAAAAACCAGTTCGCGCAATGCAGCCCGGTCGAGGCTCCCGTCATTGAGAAGAACGCCGTCTGAATGACGCGCGACGATGGCTTTTAGTGCGTAACCGGCCAAACTGGGACGTCACTTGTGTAGTGGATCTATCACAGATCT
>JAQBYL010000134.1 GCA_027622495.1 Pseudomonadota bacterium | reverse complement strand
ATTATCTTCGGCTTATCTCCATAATTGTTACATTATATATTATTCATATAAATCAATAACTTGTCTGCAAGACCCGTTACCCTCGGGTTAAGTCTGAAACATTTCGTTACTAAAAAGTGGAGGTGATCGACGTAAATCTGCAGCAGATTGCGGCGCTTTGACCGGCGTGACGCAGGTCTGTGCTGACCACCGATATCCCGTTAAGATGGCTCATCTGTGTGTTGTCGACATCATGAACTCTGCCCGACCAGCAAAACTCTATATCGCGCCGATGATGGCGTTGACGGACCGGCACTGTCGTTTTCTGCACCGTATGTTCAGTCCCAAGGCCATCCTTTTTACCGAGATGGTCACGGCGCACGCACTGATCTTTGGTGAAAGAACTCATTTTCTGAACGACCGGTCAGAGAGCCACCCGGTGGTATTTCAAATTGGTGGTTCCGACGCTGACAGTCTGTGTGTTGCCACCGAAATCATCAGTTCTGCCGGTTACCCTGAGGTGAATCTCAACGTGGGATGCCCGTCTGATCGGGTCAAGAATGGTCGCTTCGGCGCCTGCCTGATGGCTGAACCAGATCTGGTAGCAGATGCGGTAAAACAGATGTGCAAAATCGGTTTGCCGGTGAGTGTGAAATGCCGTCTGGGTATTGATGATCTTGATACGCAGCCGTTACTGGAACGTTTTGTTGACAAGGTCGCCAACGCAGGATGCGAGCGCTTTTACGTGCATGCCCGCAAGGCAATCCTCGGCGGTTTGAGTCCTGCTCAGAACCGGACCATCCCACCACTCCAGTATGATCGCGTGTATGCATTGAAGGCCCGTTTTCCGCAACTGGAAATCATCATCAACGGCGGTATCACGTCGGCTCTTGCGCTCGCACCGCATCTCGCCAATACCGACGGAGTCATGATTGGAAGAGCAGCCTATTACCAGCCAGAGGCCATCTCCGAGATCGCTGCGGTGATGTTTGGTGACCCGATACCAGATCGGACCAGCATCATTGACGACTACATTGCTTACATGAAAGAAGAGCTCAACACAGGGGTATCAATGCACCACATGTCGCGCCATCTGCTCGGTCTATATAGTGGCGTCAGTGGCGTCCGTCAGTTCAGGCGAACATTGAGCGATCAACGCAGACTACGCCACAACGATATTGGTCTGGTGCATGAGGCCTTGGGTCATATCGGTGAAGCAGCCTGAATGCTTGCTCGTCTACTCGATCGAATCCGTCAGCCGCAGGTCGACCAAAAGGCCGCCGAGGCTGATCTGGCACTGGCTGCGGCAGTTCTGTTCCTGGAAGTAGCCTGGGCAGATCACGATATCGCAAGCGAAGAACTGGATGTTTTGCGCAACGCACTCCGTTCGACATTCGGCCTTTCTCAGGCCGACGCGGAAGAAGTGGTTCAGGCAGGACGCCAGCATCATGATGAAAGCGTTGGGATCTATGGTTTTACCCGCGCCATCAACGAAACCTGGCCGCTGGCGCGTCGGGTCGAGCTGGTGATGCATCTCTGGCGGTTGGCTTTCGCCGACCTCGCCCTCAGCAAGTACGAGGAGTACACCATCCGCAAGATCTCCGACATGCTGTATGTCGGCCACGGCGATTTCATCAAGGCAAAGCTTCTGGCTAAGCGCGCTTCGTCATCCGGGTGATGCGGGAATCAGCGTCGGCCTCCGCCTGCAGATCTTTCACCAGGTCTTTGAAGATCAATCGATTATTTTCATTCATGTTCATCAGTAACTGGTGAGCTTCGATGACTTTACTGCGAACCACGCCTTCATCGAGGTTTGTGGATATCGGCAATTCCCCCAACTGCTCCGCACTGCGCAAGGGTGTGGTCACGATATTGAATACATCCTCAAACCCCATCGATAGCAGGATGCGGGTGATGTCGGGCGAAGTGGAGATGAGCGTGGGCAGATAGCCGAAACGCTTAACTGTCTGAATCGACAACTTTGCGAGCAGACCAAGCGAGGTGCTGTCGATCCCTTGCGTCTCGCTCAGGTCAACCAGCACCGACTGAAAGTTCTGGTCTCGAAACATTCGATCCAGAAACCCTTCTACCGCAACGCACAGGGTCACCCGCACATCGCCTACAAACTTGATGACGTATATGCCTTCGTGACTTGCAACCAGAATTCGACCACTCATGTCAGGAAGACCGCAGAACAGTCAGGCAGGTCACATCATCCGGACTGGCCTGCGGTCCATCCAGATCCAGCGCCGACCAGATGCTGTTCAGATCTTTGTGTGCCTGTACGGTCTCGATGAGAAGTGCTTCCTTAGCGGCAAGATCACGATCACCAAGCATCTCCAGAACACCATCAGAAAACACCACGATCCGATCGCCCTGCTTGAGATCAACGCTGTCCTGCTTGTAGTTCACCTCTTCAAACAGACCCAGCGGCTTGCCGTTCAGTTCGAGCAGACGGGGTGCTGCACCGCTTTCCTGATCAGGAACCAGAACCGGCGGCGGAAAGTGACCTGCGTTGACGTAGGTAATGCGGTCGGTGGAGATTTTCCCAACGGCCAGAAACATGGTGACGTGCTTATCGATCTTCTGATCGAGCAACTCTCGATTGATCCATTGCAGTATTTCGCCAGGATGTTCAAGCATACTCGGCCGGTATTCCCTGCGCAGACGGCGCGAAAAATTCTTCAGCAGCACAGTCACAAATGCCGAAGAAGCACCGTGGCCGGACACGTCAGCCACATAGAACGCGAAATGGTCGTCCGTCACTCTGAAGTAGTCCACAAAATCGCCACTCAGGATGAGCGAGGGTCTGATCCGGTGGTGCAGCCGAATGCGCTCAATCGCCATCGGATTAGGTGGCAACATGCCCATCTGTATGTAGCGCCCGGCCCGCTGATCACGCTGCAGTTCTGCGACATGCTGCGCAAGACGACTGGCTGTGGTTGAGGCCCGCGCCCGCGTTCGGGCAATCACACTACCTGCGAGATCATCCAGGGAAGATGGGTCAACGGCCTCCGGCCAGACATCCGCAAAGCCACTTTGCAGCGCATCATGCAACACATCCACGCTCAACTCCCGGGTCACCAGCACTACCGGGATATGACCGAATTCGTTGGTAAGGGTTCTCGCATGGTCGGAAGATCGGCAGACAATCAGATCAGGGTGGGAGTACTGACAGATGTCCCGCGCAAGTGAAAGGTTGGTCGCAGTGACAACTTCGTAGTCTGAAGATATGAAAAGATCAGCCAGAGTCAGCGATTGGTCATCGCCATCTACTACCAGCAGGCTCATAACACCGCCATGCCATCAGGTACTCATCTTGGAGCATCAATGGGTTGCGCACCCTACTCCGATCATTGATCAATGACAACAATCGCGGTCAGAAATCATCCAGAAATTGATCAACATCAAGCTCACCGTCACTGATCAGATACTCACGTCTCTGAAAATAGGCGTCGCGCAGGAACAGGTACTCATCACCCGTCAGAAGCGACTCGGCACCCAGCACACTTGCCCGCAGATTGACGTAAAACAACCCATAGGTCACGTTGCGAACAGGCACATCGTTGATCAGACCGATTGGATTAGTGAGGGCATCGAGCACCATGCCGGTTGCATGCCGGACAGTCGAAGGTCCGCGCAGTGGAATCACAAAGTAAGGACCTGACTTGATGCCCCAGCGGGCAAATGTTTGAGCGAAATCCTCTTCGTGTTTTTCCATACCGCTTGCCGAGGCGACGTCAAACAGCCCTGCCAGACCGATGGTCGTGTTTAACAGAAACCGACCAGCATCATGAAAACCTTCTTTCGGTTTGCCCTGAAGAAACTGGTTGAGCGCAATTGCTGGTGTTTCGGCATTAGAGAAAACATTGGTGACGGTTGCGCGAACAACACCGGGCAACTTGGTATAACCCGTCGCCAAGGGCTTCATAACCCAGCGGTCAACAAAGTTGTTGAAGCCGGTAATTTTACGGTTCATCGGCTGCCAGGGATCCACATCGTCCGAGGCGTGCAGCGGAAACGCAGTAACAAGTAAAAGTATGAGACCAAGCGAGCGCATGGGTCAGCTGGACCGTGTACCTAGAATAATCTCAGCGTCGCGCAAACGTACCAGTGTTGCAAGACCCTGTTCGCGAATCGTTCGCGATTCAATCGTGGATGGCTTTGTACCGATTTCCTCAGCAAGTTGATCCAGCGCCTGTCTGCCGGTCTGCGACTGCGACTGCGACAGAATTTCAATCAACCTGTTTGTCACTGCATTAGATTCCATGAATTTTACCGAGTCGTCGCGGCGGCGATACACCACCAGGCAGGTCGGGTCAGCCGGTGGGCTATCAGGCCGATGATCCGGACCGATGTTGTGCACAGCAAAACGATAACCGAGCGGCCAGATCAAAGGCGAGACCACAATCACGTCGTCGAGCAGATCCCCTTCAATGTCGGCCTCCGGCAAAGGCTCATCATCGATGGCCAACGCCATTTCAACCCACTCATAGTGACACAGTTCCAGAAAACAGGCAGGCAGCACGGGTTCAGCATCAATCGCACGACTGGAGAGGAACGTCATGAACTCCTGGGAAATTTCGGCGAAATATGGCGACTCACTGGGATGACCATGCAGAAAACCTCTGACCAGCGCCAGCCAGACCGGAGGGTCAAGGAGCGACTTGGCGACCGGGAACGTGCCTGCAAGGAAACTTTCGATATTGTTGAAAAAGAGATCCAGGTAGATCTGCATCCGTCGCGGTTCGATGTCTGGCGGCCGCGGGTGAACTTCTGGATTGCGGATGTGCGCGGCGAAATCCAGTTGCTGCGCCATGAAGCCAGGAAGATTCTGACCATCAGGGCTCATCTCGAGATGCTCACGTGGAAGCCTCACTCTGAATCCTGCGTATGCGATCCACTTCCGCCAGCAGTTCAGGCATGGGAGGAAAGTTGAAATCCCGCTCAAGCAGTGTGGGCATCACGCCAAAACGTGCATAGGCCGCCTGCAGTAAATCCCATACCGGCTCGATCACTGCTGATCCATGGGTGTCTACGCGCAGATCGGGTGCTTCTTCATAGTGCCCGGCAATGTGAACATAAACCGCCTTTTCACCAGCAATCCGGTTCAGAAAGTCGTAGGGATCGTAGTCAAAGTTAACACTGTTTACGTAGATGTTATTTACGTCCAACAGCAGATTACATTGCGCGCTCTGTAAGACGGCATTGATAAAATCAACTTCTGCCATCTGTTGGCCGGGTGCTGCGTAGTACGAAACATGCTCCACCGCAATGGGCCGCTCCAGTATGTCCTGAACGACTCTGATGCGCGCGGCCACATAGTCGACGGCTTCTTCTGTGAAGGGGATCGGCATCAGATCATATAAGTGACCTTTGTCATCACTGCAGTAGCTCAGGTGCTCACTGAAGTAACGGATCTGATGTTCGTCGAGGAATGCTTTGATCTGCTTGATGAAATCAATGTCGAGCGCAGCAGGCGAGCCAAGCGACAGCGACAGACCATGGCAGGTGAAGGGAAAGCGTTCAGTCAGGGCGCGAAACTGGCGGCCAAATCGACCGCCAATTCCGATCCAGTTTTCCGGTGCGACTTCCATGAAGTCAACTGCATCAGACTTCATGTCGGTCAGACGCGGCAGGAAGCCTCTTCGAAGCCCCAGTCCCGCGCCTGTTACCGGATAGTCTTTCGCTGAAAGGTCACCCATGTACTACAGGCGATCAAGCCAAGCGATCTGAAAGGTTAGCGTGCGCCTCCGCACTTGCCTTCGGCATCCTTGGACTCGCCACATTTGCCTTCAGCGTCTTTGGTCTCGCCGCACTTGCCTTCACCACATTTGCCTTCGGCATCTTTAGATTCGCCGCACTTGCCCTCGGCGGAATCCTTATCTTCACCACACTTGCCTTCGCCGCATTTGCCTTCGCCGGTATCTTTGGCTTCGCCACTTTTGCCCTCGCCACATTTACCTTCACCACATTTGCCTTCGGCATCTGCGGCAGCCAGACGATCGTAGCCGGTGTCCAGGTCCTGGGTAGCAAACAGTGTTTCAGCATTGGCAATCGACGCTGTAGCGAGACCTGCAACAAAGGTGCTGCCAACTGCAACAACGATGGGTTTCATTTTCCGATTCAACATGATTCTAAGCTCTCCTTGGAGGCGGTTTACCGCAGGGTTTGCGGTTTCACCGCGCAGTTATGATGGTCATGAACGCCCTCGTGTTTCGCGCGTCCTGGTCGTATGACCTTCTTCACGTTCGATGGTTCAGCAGTGGACGGCGCGACCATCACCTTATCCACCTTTCAAGTTAACGCAAGCCCACCCGACGCTCTATTTCACCCAGTTTCCTGTCCAGTTTTTTCACCGAGGCCTGGCCCCGACGCGTCAGCGGCTCGGCAAACAGAGCCACCCGCACTTCTTCGAGATCAAACCGGACGACCTGCAGCTGCTCTGGATCTGCCGTATTTTTACCAGCGACCGCGTTGATTCTCTGTTTAAAATTAGTAACCATATCAATAGCTTGCCAGTCTTTATCAATTTTTCCCTGAAGGTGCTCCAGCCGATAGATGCACCCCGTCAGATACCAGGGAATGTCGATGAGAAATCGGCTTGGCGTGTTTTTAAGCAGGTCAGCGGGAATGAGGTCATCAAGCTGAGTACGCAGATCGGCGACTGCGTCTGAGTAGGCGGGTGACGTGCTCTGGTCCAGAAGTCGGACCAGATCGAAGCGTAATCTAAGGATGCTCTCCAGATCTTCAACAGTCCTTTCAAAAACC
Source organism: Pseudomonadota bacterium (assembly GCA_027622495.1). GTDB lineage: Bacteria > Pseudomonadota > Gammaproteobacteria > Pseudomonadales > Azotimanducaceae > JAQBYL01. The sequence continues at coordinate 3,089 of JAQBYL010000134.1, read as the reverse complement.
TGTGCCAGATCCGGCCGATGTTTCTTAAGGCGTGCCTCAAACTCGGCTTTTGTGACCGGCAGCGTCTGATCTTCGAAAAAGCAGTACCAGGCTATGCCGAGCATCAACTGATCGGTCAGAGTTTTCGCATCCCCCAGGGATGCAAAGAGCAGCCCAAGTGTCTTGCGGGCTTTGATTTCCTTAACAAAGTAGCGTGCCACGGATCCAAGCTGAAGCCACGCAAGCCTGGGATACCCTGATCGATTCACCTGGGCTGCGAGCGCACGCGAGCTCTGCAGTTTTACCGAAACACTGGATGATCCGTCAACGATCGCGGGGAAAGCGATCACGCTGCGCGATCCGTCATCAATCGTGACTTCAGCCGGTATCTCGATTTCTGCCGGAAACGCTGTTAGCTCGCGCGCTTCAAACTGATCCCCCGCACCACTCCTGACTTTCGCTTTGACGGTTTCTTCAAAACGTCTGCGAAGGATGGCGAGGTCCCTGCCCTGCGCAAGCAGACCGCCTTTTTCATCGATAACCTGTATGTTGATCAGCAGATGCTGGTCAAGGCGTTGCGCTTCCCAGTCGCCAGCGCCAATGGTCACACCGTGAACCTGCGCCACCGCATCCGCGATGGCCGGCAGCACCCGACCCTTTCGATAGCGCGCACCGGACAGCAGAACAGGGCAGATTTCCACCACCTTGTCTGGTACCGGGGCGAGATGTTTGCGGGTGTGTTTTGGCAGCGATTTGAGCCATTGCTCACACAGCGCCGGAAACATGCCGGGCACCGACCATTCCAGGTCTTCTTCCGAAACAGCATTAAGAACGCCGACCGGCACACGGACCGATATGCCATCGTCCGGCTCACCGGGTGCGAACCGGTATTTCAGATCCAGGTTCAAACCACCAACGCTGAGCGCCGAGGGGTAATCGGCTTCCGCATAACCCACATCCAGCCGGCGCAGAAGAGCCTCTTTGTTCATGAAGAGTGCATTTTTCGCATCTGTGTGAGCTTTACGCAGCCACCGACTCAAGCTTGCGTTGCTCATCACCTCGTTCGGCAGGCAGGTTTCATAGAACTCGATCTGTGCCTCCTCACTGGCAAGCAGATCGCGCCGCCGTCCTTTTGCTTCGAGTTCCAGAATGCTCAGCACGAGTTCGTGGTTGTGAGTCAGGAAATCGTACGCGGTGGCAAGACCACCACGAACCAGGCCGTCGAGAATAAACAGCTTCCGGCAGACCACAGGATCGAGGCGACTGTAGGCAACACGACGCCGATCCGCGAGGGTCAAACCGTACAAAGTTACCGTCTCGTAAGCGAGCACCTCGCCGCGTTTACTGCTGAAGTGTGGTTCGCTGTAGGCACGCTTAATCAGGTGCAATGCGGCTCGCTCGATCCAGCCAGGCTCGACACCCGCCACCGTTCGCGCATAGATCGCATTGGTTTCGGCAATTTCTGCTGACATGATCCAGCGTGGTGTGCGGCCGGAAACATAAGATCCCGGGAAGATCCGGAACTTGAGGTTTCGTGCACCGACATAACGGCCTTTTTCGTCATGCTGACCGATCAGACTCAGACAGCCCGGCAATATGGCCTGATGTAGACTGGCAACATCTGCGGCCTGTGCATTCATCCGGAACGAAAGATCATTACACGCAAGCCGTACCTGTCTGTGCAGCTCACGCCATTCGCGCACGCGCATGTAATTCAGAAAGTTGCGTTCGAGCGCCCGTCGAAAGCCAGAACTTGTTGCCTGCTGACGGGTGTTTTCGATCCAATCCCACATCTTCACCAGTGACAGGAAGTCGGATCTTGAATCGGCAAACTGCTCATGGGCCTGGTCGGCCGCCTGCTGTTTGTCGATCGGTCGCTCGCGTGGATCATTGATCGCAAGGCAGGGCACGATCAACAGCACTTCGCTCAGGCAGCGGAACTCGTTTGCGGCGACCAGCATTCGTGCCAGGCGAGGGTCGACCGGCAAGCGCGCCATCTGCCTGCCAGCCTGAGTCAGTTTACCTTCGGTGAACGCGCCCAGCTCATCCAGAAGTCGCAGGGCATCGGAGATTGCAGAAGGCTCAGGCGGTTGTAAAAACGGAAACCGATTGATGTCGCCAAGGCCGAATGCCTCCATGGACAACACTACGCTCGCGAGATTAACCCGGCGGATTTCGGGGTCGGTAAACTCCGGACGACCGCGGAAGTCCGCTTCGTCGTACAAACGATAACACCGGCCGGGAGCAATTCTTCCACAACGGCCCATCCGCTGGTTAGCACTGGCCTGCGATACCGGCTCAATCGGTAAGCGTTGCAACTTCGAGCGGTAGCTGTATCGATTGATACGGACGAACCCGGGGTCGATCACGTAACCAATATTCGGCACAGTCAACGATGTCTCGGCGACGTTGGTTGCCAGAACAACCCGCCTGCGACCGCCCCTTGCGAACACCCGTTGCTGATCCGTCGCTGACAAACGGGCATACAACGGCAACACCTCCCAGCGTTCACCAAGTTCTTTGCGCAGGTAGCGGGATGTTTCAAATATTTCTCGCTCACCAGTCTGGAATAACAGCACATCCAGATGACCAGGAAGCCCGCTGACGATCTCGAGGACCTGCTCTTCCATAGACAGATCCGACGGCACGTATTCCACTTCTACAGGATAGGTCCGACCACTGACTTCAACGATCGGTGCCTGGCCGAAATGCTGAGAAAACGATTCCACATCGATGGTGGCGCTGGTGATGATCAGTTTGAGATCAGGCCTTCTCGGCAACAGGTTCTTCAGATACCCAAGCAGAAAGTCGATGTTCAGGCTGCGCTCGTGTGCCTCATCGATAATCAGTACTTCGTAGCGGCTGAGCATCCGGTCGCGCCTGATTTCATTCAGCAACAAGCCATCGGTCTGCACTTTGAGGTAGCTGTCTTCATGGACCTGATCGGTAAACCGAACTGCATAGCCCACCTCGGCGCCGAGCTGCACACCAATCTCATCGGCGATGCGTTGGGCCACCGTGCGCGCTGCCAGGCGCCGCGGCTGGGTGTGACCGATCATTCCTCTGCGGCCGTATCCGGCAGCGAGGCAGAGTTTCGGTAGTTGTGTGGT
>JAQBYL010000133.1 GCA_027622495.1 Pseudomonadota bacterium | reverse complement strand
CATCCACCCGCTCTACGGTGTTCTCGGGTGTCAGAAGTTCAGTGTCGCGGGTTCCTGGTGCTCCGCCCATGATGTGACATGCGGCAATCGCAGGTTCGTCCGGCAGGATCACCGTCACACCACTGTGCACGGTCTCATCCACCGCGCGCCCCACACGGACACCCTGCATCAGCGCAGCAATTACCTGCGACCTGCCGTAGTTTTTATCCATGGTCGGATGCTAACGGTTCGCGGGTGAACTGTCGCTTCAGACGTGCGAGAATCCCCGTTTCGCTAAAGGAGACAGCTATGCCACGCCTGGGTTTCGGTGCATTTGTTGCACCACACCATCCGATCGGGGAGAACCCGACCCTGCAGCTTCGCAGTGACCTTGATTTCGTTGAACAGCTCGACAAACTCGGGTTCGACGAGTTCTGGGTTGGCGAGCACCATTCCACCGGTTGGGAGGTGATTGCCTCGCCGGAACTGTTCCTGGCAGCAGCCGGGGAACGTACGCATCGCATAAAGCTTGGCACCGGCGTGATCTCGTTGCCCTATCACCATCCATTCAATGTTGCTCAGCGGATGGTTCAACTCGATCACATGACCGGTGGGCGGGTGATCTTCGGGTCCGGCCCTGGCGCGCTGCCATCAGATGCTTTCACGCTGGGTATTGACCCGATGCTGCAGCGCGATCGGCAGGACGAAGCGATCGGCGTTATTCGCCGCCTGCTTGCCGGTGAAGCACGCTTCAGCCACGAAAGTGACTGGTTCACCTTGAAGGATGCGGCTCTTCAACTGTTACCGCTGCAGGAAGACATGCCATTTGCGGTGGCGTCCATGATCAGTCCGTCAGGCATGACGCTTGCCGGTAAACACCGTACTGGTGTGCTGAGCATCGGGTCCATGTCCAGTGCCGGTCTGCAGGCGTTGCCAACGCAGTGGAGCTTCGCTGAAGAATCAGCGGCCAAGCATGGCAATGTTGTCGACCGCCAGAACTGGCGCATCGTGATGTCGTGGCACATTGCAGAAACGCGCGAGAAAGCCCGCGAAGAAGCCAAACACGGTCTCTATCGCTGGCACAATGAATACACTGTCGGAACACTGATGCGTCCAGGTGCAGAAAAGTTCGCCTCACCCGATGATGCCGTGGACCAGACAGCATTTGCCGACGGTGCGGCGGCGGTGATTGGTACGCCGGATGATCTGGTGGAGGCGATCCGCGCCATGGTCAAACTAACCGGTGGTTTTGGAACGGTGATCGGATTTGCCCATGACTGGGCGAATCGGCAGGACACATCCCGCAGCTGGGATCTGGTGGCTCGCTACGTTATCCCCGAGGTGAACGGGATGCTCGATCAGTACCGTGAATCACAGAAATATGTGATCGAGCACCGCGACGTGTTTGATCGTGCGGGCCAGGCCGTGATTCAGAAGATCATGGAAAACAAGCGCGCCGTCGCCGCAATGGCCGAAGACACGCAGGGTGCAGCAGCCATGCCTGCCCATCACGCACCTGATCTCAGAAAAGTTGGAAAGGAGTAACCATGGGTATTAACGCAGCAGTCGTCACCAGCAAAGGCACCATCAATATAAAACTGTTTCCCGAGCACGCACCGGTGACCGTGGCCAACTTTGTTAACCTCGCGCAGCGTGGCTATTACAATGACCTGAGTTTTCACCGGGTGATCCCGGACTTCATGATTCAGGGGGGCTGTCCCACCGGCAATGGAACGGGTGGCCCGGGCTACAAATTCGAAGACGAATGTACACCCGAGCTCAAGCACTCGGCCCCAGGTCGGTTGTCTATGGCCAACTCCGGTCCTGCATCCAACGGTTCACAGTTCTTTGTTACCCACGTGCCGACTGACTGGTTAGACGGTAAGCATACGGTGTTCGGTGAAGTCGTTGCTGCCGCTGATCAGGATATCGTCAATGCGGTGCGCCAGGGTGACTCCATCGTCAGCATCGATATAAGCGGCGATGCAGCGGCGCTTCTCGAAGCCCAGGCAGATCGCGTAGCGCAGTGGAACGCCGTTCTTGACTGAGGTCGTTGCGACCAGGGCTGAACGGATCGTCGGTGAAAGTTTTGCGCAGCTGCTCGGCATTGAGCTCGTCAGTCGCGAAACCGATCGGGTGGTGGTGCGCATGCCGTATCGTGAGTCGCTCGGGGTCGGCCGGATCCATGGCGGTGCCATCAGTGCGCTGGTGGACATTGCCGCAACGGCGGCCTTCTGGTCGCATCCCGATGTGGGTGAAGCAAGCCTCGGTGCGACGGTCGGGTTTACCATTAATTATCTCAAACTGGCAGTTGCAACCGATCTGCTTGCAGAGGCTACGCTTGTGCGGCGCGGGGGCACGATTCTGACTGGTGATGTGATGGTGTCGAACCCGCAGGGTGACGAGATTGCCGTTGCGCGGGTGACCTACAAAATGTCGCGCCGCCCTTAAGGCACCAGCTGGCCAACCTCACGTTTTCGGTAGAGCACTTCGATGGGTTTCGTAGAGCTTGCGCCAGATCCGTTTGCCAATCCGGTCGTATTCGCGCATGGCTGTTATGAGCCTGCTGCGAGCTTGTGTATCGATCATCTCTTCTGGTAAGAGCGGATCGATGAGGATCAGGCGGGTGACAGCCCGACCGACCAGCAGGGTTTCGCGTGCAGCACCCTGATAGTCCTGTTGCTGCAGGGTTTTTGTACTGCTCTTCAACCGTTCAGACCAGATCTGGTAGGCGCTTTCAAGACCGGCGATGTCCCACAGTGAGGCCGGATCGATCTGATCGGCGGGAACCAGATCGGTGATCCGGTACAGCCAGGCTGAGCCCATCACACCTCCTGCGAGCGAAACGAGATCGTCATGCAATGCCTGCGGGTCAATGCGCAGATTGGCCGGGCGTAACCATAGCCCGGGGGATGCCTGGGCTAACCCGTAGAATTGCAGAGCCTTCCCCCACCTTCTGACATCGGTTTTTTTGCGCCGCGGCAGGTGGGTGAGGTTGACCGCAAGCCAGTCCCCGTCCCATGTTTTAAGACCCTCTTCTACCGTGGCCCAGCGGCGATTTGCGCGATGCAGCGTTTCAGCACGACGGCCGAGCCCATAGTGACCGCGATCGCGTTGCGCCAGCACTTTGCGTTTGACCAGTCTGGTCAGGGCAACCCGGATATTCCCTGCGTCGAGGTCAAAAAGCTGGCCTACATTGATCAGATAAGAAGCAGGCAGGGCCGGATCCACGGCTGAATCCACCAGCGCGAGGATCAGATCGGTTGCGGTGATGCCGGTGTCAGTGTCCATTTGGTATTTATAACACCAGTTGACGCATTGTGACATTGTTTGTAATATTCTCCGCGCAACTGAAGTGGTGTGTGTTATGAGCGACAGAGTTCTCGATACCCTGAGCCGCGAGGAACTGGACAGTGTGCTGACCCGCTCTGATCTGCGCGCTGCCGGCATGGTGATCAGCAATTTCGCCATCATTGCGCTCGCCTTTGCGTTACCGGTTCTTATGCCCGACCCACTTACAATGGTCCTTGCGGCGGTCGTTTCGCTGCTGTTGCTGGGCGGACGCCAGCTTGGTCTTGCGGTGATCTACCACGACTGTGCCCACAGCGTGTTTTTCAAGACCCGCTGGTTGAATGACCTGGTTGGTCACTGGATCTGCGGTGGCCTGGTCAACACTTCCATGTACGCCTACCGCACCTATCACCTCAAACATCATCGTTTCGCTGGCACCACGGACGACCCGGATCTGCAACTGGCGCTGAGCTACCCGGCGTCGCGGCAGAGTTTTCGGCGTAAGGTCATTCGCGATCTCACCGGCCAGACCGGCTTGAAATCATTAAAGGCGCAGCTGCGCAGTTTCAAAATAAAACGCAATGCTCCCTTCGTGCTGACACACGTGCTGCTCTTTGCCGTGCTTGCAGCGGCAGGCGCCTGGTGGGCGTATTTTCTGTGGTGGCTTGCCTACCTTTTTGTTTACCAGATGATCACCCGCATGCGTTTCATGGGTGAGCATGGCGTTGCGCTGGACCGGTTGAGTGATGACGCGAGAGAGAACACCAGCACCACCCTGGTCAGCTGGTGGGAGCGCACATTCATTGCACCCAACTACGTCAACTTCCATCTGGAGCATCATCTGCAGGCAGGTGTGCCCTGTTATAACCTGACGCGCTTTCACAGGATGTTGCGCGAGCGCGGCTTTTTTGGCGACAAGGCCTGCTTCTCGAATGGCTATGTGGATGTGCTGCGCAAAGCACAGCTACCGGCGTAAACGGACGGCCGATGGTGGATCCCATAAAGGTGTACCACCGCTAACCTGGTATTGATATGTCTCCCAATTCTCTGAACGATCAACGTGTTGTCGTCATCGGCGGCAGCTCTGGCATCGGTTTCGCCGTTGCGCAACGATCACGCGATGAAGGCGCGCAGGTCGTCATCGGTTCTTCCGGTCACGCAAATGTAGACGCGGCCGTGAAGAAGCTCGGTGAACGGGCCAGTGGTTTTGCCGTAGATGTACGGGACGAAACCAGTGTTAAAAGCTTCTTTGACGAGGTCGGATCATTCGATCACCTGGTTTTCACAGCTGGCGACTGGGGAGCAGTTCGTGCGGGCTCGACGATGGCAGATCTGGATCTGGCCGCTGCAGGCGCTATTTTGAGCGTCAGATTCTGGGGCGCGGTGGCTGCCATCAAGCATGCTCAGGGACGAATTTCCGACAGCGGATCCATCACTCTAACCAATGGAGCGATAGCTCACCGACCGCGCAAAGGGGCCGCGCTGAGTACCGCAATGGCGGGGGCTATCGAACATCTGGTACGAGCCCTCGCCGTGGACCTCGCACCAATGCGGGTCAACGCGGTGTGCCCCGGGTTTGTGCTTACAGAAGTCTGGAACAGCATACCCGAGGATCAACGTGAGAAACGGCTGCTGCAGATGACTCAACGTCAACCGCTTCCCCGTGCAGGGTCACCGGCAGAAGTGGCGGAGGCCTATCTGTATCTGATGCGCGGCACCTTTTCGACCGGTCAGGTGTTGATTGTGGATGGGGGTATGACCCTCATCTGAGAAAGCGTGGGATACTGATTGCCAGGTGACATTGGCGAGCCTCGATGGTGTGGAAGACATGATCAGAAACTCTCTTGTTTTCTGCCTGGCTCACCGTTCGAGTTGCGCAATCCCTGCGGATTTTATCTCAAAAAGCTCGATGATGTTCCCGCACGGGTCACGCCCGTAAATCGCCGATGATGTAGTGCCGAAGTGGACTACCTCCCCGACAAACTCCATACCGTGTTCCTTAAGGCGATCATATTCTGACTGGATGTCATCCACCTGGAGCGCAAAGTGTGGATACCCGTAGTCGCAGGGGCGCGACCTCAGATCACGGGGTTCTGGATTGGTGTATTGCCAGAGTTCCAGAAAGGCGTTGGGACCTTTCAACATTGCCATTCGCGCCTTTGCCTGACTTAGGCCAATTGTGCGATCAACATCCGGCGAACTGTCAAATTCAGTTTCCTGCACAACTTCAAAACCGAGCCCTTCCGAATAGAACTTCAGAGCCTTATCAAAGTCACTGACGCCCAAGGCGACGTGATGGATACCGACGATCATTCTTGCGCTCCCTGGTTTTCATCTCTGGTTCATTTAACAGTGCACTTGCCATTGTTGATGGAGATGACGTCGCGCTCCTTGATGCGCACCCGGAAGCTGATCACCTTACCGTCTTCCCACATCTCAACCACCTGGGTTTCGCCTGGAAAGACCGGTGAAGAGAACCGTACATCGAACCCGGTCATACGGGTCTGATCGTAGTCGAGCGCGGTCTTCAGCACCGCGTGACAGGCGATCCCGTAAGAGCACAGCCCATGCAGGATCGGCACATCGAAACCGGCCTTCCTGGCAAACTCCGGATCGCGATGGAGCGGATTACGGTCGCCGCACAGCGCGTACACCATGGCCTGGTCGATGCGTCCCGGCATCTCGCACACCATGTCGGGTTTGCGATCGGGCAGGGTGTGAGGTTGCGGGGCACCTTCCGACTGACCGCCGAAGCCGCCGTCACCGCGGAAGAACATGGTGGAGCCGAGCGTGTAGAGCGGTGAGCCATCGGCCAGCTTTACAGTGGTTTCGTTGGTGATCAGCGCGCCCTTGCCTTTACCCTTGTCGTATACGCCCGTTGTTCGCGCACTGATCAGAGTCTGCGCTGCCTGCGGCAATGGCTGGTGTACCTGCAGACGCTGCTCGCCGTGCAGGAGCAGGGCGAAGTTCATCTTGCTCATGAGCGAAGGACCACGGCGGGCAGAACTGTTTGGTTTGGTGAGAACCGTGGCGGCGGAGGGGATGACCCGGTTACCGACGGATTCACATACGTACTCAAGCTCCTTTGGGTCGAGCGGATCACGGCCCATGCCGATGGCCACTGCATAGAGCAATGAGTCGCGGTCGATGTAGCTACCCGGCACTTCCTCGGGGGTCTGTGACAGTTCCTGTTCTACGTCTGCTGGTGTGATGGGCATGGCGCCTCCTATGTCAGTTTCAAGCTTGTTTGTCCTTGATCTACGGTAGTGCAAAACCGTCCGCGGCTCAATTCACTCGCTTAATCGCAGCACCCCTGCGCGAGAGGCGCTACCCATGAAGTGTTTTGCGTGGTGGTCAATGATAGCCTTCGGTGATGAGAATACGTGTTTTGCGAGGAACCTAAATGAAACTGCTGACAGGAATCGGAGGCTGGCCGGATACGGCCGCAGAACAGGCGCTGACCGCGGAAGCGGCCGGCTACGACATGGTCACCTGTGGGGAACTGGCGCACGACTCCATTCTCACCATGACACTTGCGTTGAATGCGACCCGGAAAATCGAGGCCATGACCACGGTGACCATTGCCTTCCCACGCAGCCCCATGGTGCTGGCGATGGAAGCCTGGGACATCCAGCGGTTGGCCAAAGGCCGCTTCAGCATCGGCCTTGGATCGCAGGTTAAAGGGCACAACGAACGTCGCTTCGGTGGCAGTTGGAGCGCAGCGGCGCCCAGAATGAAGGAATACATTCAGATGATGAAAGCCATCTGGAAGAGCTGGCAGGAAGGCTCTGCCGCTGACTTCATGGGCAAGCAATACCGCTACACGCTGATGACACCCAACTTCAACCCGGGGCCCATCGAGTACGCGCAACCAAAGATCTACCTCGCGGTGGTCGGGCCAGCCATGGCTCGTGTAGCAGGTGAAGTGGCGGACGGTGTATTGCCACACGGCGGGATCATGACCGACAAATACATGCGCGAGGTGTTGTTACCCAATGTGAAGATCGGGCTCGAACGTTCAGGTCGAACCTGGGATGACATCGAGATTGCATCGAGCGGTTATCTCGCGCTCGGTGAGAACGACGAAGAAATTGCGAAGAACCTCGACCAGTTCCGTCGACCACTGTCTTTCTACGGCTCAACACGCAGCTACCACCACGTGTTAAGGCTTGCTGGTCTTGAAGATCTGGGTATGCGCCTGCACAAGCTTTCGCTCGATGGCCGCTGGAAAGAAATGCAGGACATCATCACCGAAGACGATCTTCTGAAGCTTTCCGACACCTGCCGCTACGACGACTATCCTGAGTTTGTGCGCACCCGGCGCGAGTATGCGTCGCAGATGGGCTTTGGCATGCGCACCGAGACAGCCGCGCAGAAACGGCGCGCGGCTGAACTGATGGGTAAGCTTCAACAGATAAAGACACCCGGTGTGGCAGCGGGTCTGGAATTCTGAGAGCCTACTGAAACGAGGCATCGTTCCTGATGTCCTGCAGCACATCCGCTGCTGCAGCACGGACTCGTGGATCAGGGTCAGTCAGTGCAAACTCCAGATGGGGTATGACCTGTACCGCGGGCTGGTCTGCGAGCATGTGCACAACACTCAGCCGCACGTCCTGATCCTCATCGATCAGACCCTGGCTTGCCCCTGCGGTGAGCCTGGCTCCACCTTTGTCGACAAGTTCTTCCAGTGCATCGGTCCGGATAACCGGATCGTGATCTAAGGTTGCCATTATCAGCGCATCCATAGCCTCCGGTGAGGTCAGACGGCCCAGGCTATGGACCGCCGCTTCACGTTGTTCCACATCGGCTGCGCTCAGGTCGTAGGTCATCGCGTGAACATCAACCTGGTCAGCGACAGATGCGATTGGGGTTGGTGTACCCGGCACTACCGCAGACTCCTGGTCTGGCGATCCTGCGGCAGTCGGTGACCCGCCGCCACAGGCGCTGAGTGCTACGACCAGAAAACACCCGATACCGACTGTGCAGTTTTTCATGGGTTAGTCTTCCTCTTCCTCTTCAGAAGTGCGAAAGCAGCTCTCGAGGGCAGTCTGGTTGTGATAACCCTCCCGGACGACCAGCTCATATTTGAATTCATCACCTAACGCCATGAACTCAGGCGGAACCGTCACCGACGTGACCTCAGGCGGTAGCTCGACGTTATAGACATACACGACTTCCTCGCCATGCTCGTCTTCGGTTTCGAATTCCACCACTGCCTGATACTGAACGATCTCAACGTCACCGTGCTTGCCGATATACGGATGGTGGGTGGTTACGGGGTCCCAGGAGAGCGTGTAGTAGTCGGCCTCGATTACCGGAACGTATTCGTCACAGTCGAGGGCTGCCGGATAACCGTTGACCGCAAGATTGGCTGGTGGTGCCGGCATGATGTGTGAAAAGAATGTTTCCCCTTCGAGTTCTTCGTTTTCCAGCGACTTCGCTTCAACCTCGTAACAGCCTTCGGGGAAGCGGGCGAAAAATGCCTTGGGCGATAACTCGTCAAAGGGTGGTTCGGCGCTTTCGAAAAACAACTCGGTGAGCCCCTGACGTCTGAGCCGGCCAGTGACGTTTACCCGCGCCATACGGCGTTCATACGGGTCAAGGATGGTCAGGCGCTTCCAGGCGTCTCCATCGATCAGTCCGTGGATACCCAGGTCGCCGTCGGTATGGTTCAGTTCAGCATAGATTTCCGCAACACTGAGCGGTAGTTCGTCATCATCGTCGTCATCGTCTCCACACATCTCTTTGGCCGATACGGCCATGGTCATCGTGCAGGCGAGCAGTGCGAGCAGATAACACAGCGGGTTAAGTTGCCTGGTCATGTGATTTCTCCTGATTAACTGATGTTTTTTTTCAAACAAGCGGCCGATGCTCACGGGGTTAGACCGGTGTTGGATCAAAAATCAATCGCAGGAGGATCGTGGAGAAGAATCGGTGGTGAAGCGCCAGGTATTCCATTTACCCCTTCGAAATGCCGTTAACTTGAGGATCAAGTGTTCTCGACTTGAGCGTGCATCGCTATAACAAGAAGCCGGACTATGAACCTACGTGATCGGATCGTCGCCCATCCGCGATACAAGTGGTACGTCCTGGGTGTGCTTACCGCTGTGTTTACCTCCAGCCACGTGGATCGGCAGATCATGGGCATTCTGCTTGAGCCCATTAAGCTTGAGCTTGGTGCCAGCGATACGCAGATGGGCTTTCTGATCGGGCTCACATTTGCGATCTTCTACGCCACCCTCGGCATGCCGATCACCATGCTTGCGGACCGGAAAAACCGGCACAACATCATCGTCATTGCAACCACGATCTGGAGCGTGATGACGGCTCTGTGCGGTATGGCGCAGACGTTTTTTTTCAGCTCGCGCTCGCCCGGATCGGGGTTGGAACGGGCGAAGCGGGTTCTTCGCCGCCGTCACATTCGGTCATTGCAGACCTGTTTGAACCCACCGTACGGGGCACGGCAATGGGCGTGTTCGCATTAGGCGTTAACTTTGGTCTGTTGATCGCCTATGCCGCAGGCGGTTGGCTGAGCGAGCAGGTTGGCTGGCGTACCACGTTCATCATTGTCGGGCTTCCGGGTG
>JAQBYL010000132.1 GCA_027622495.1 Pseudomonadota bacterium | reverse complement strand
TTATCCGATCGCAGCCCCCGCCACGATGTAGTCCGGAGCAACATACTCTTGCCATCCTCGCTGACCGAGGGTTGCTGGGTGAACTCAACGCGGCCCTTCCAATCCAGTATGAGCAGACAACGATCGCCGACAGAGCGCCCGGCCCGAGCCTGCGCGTTGGTGCGTATCACAACCTGGCCGGGCTCGGTCGTCACGCTGGGCTCACTCAACTTCAGAAACTGACAGCCGCTGCCATCGTCATTCAGGCGCAGGCTCTGACCACTGCCCGTGAATACTCTGGATGTCAGCAGAGACTCGATGAACTGGCCGTTGCGCGTGAAAGAAATGTTGACGCGTTGTGCGTGCGACGCGCAAGGGACGAGGGTGCAAACCAGGAACAGGAGTCTTGTGGTTTGACCCGTTGTGAATCGGGCAGTCGAAAGAAGCCATGTGATTAGCGCGGGGGTCCGGTTGTGTTCAGGCGGCTGGATACTGATGTTCATCCACTGTTCAACTTGTCTGCGACGCGGGTCAGGGATTGCTAAAGCCAGGTAGAGTTGCGGAAATGGGCATTCGATTACCCTCCACACAGGTCTCGTGGTACTGGCGGCCAGTATGCCAGACTTGTGACTTCTCGCATTTCGGCCGTGATCCGATGCACTTCCACCGGCCTACCGTCAGATCCAAGAAACCGAAACTTCCCCTCCACCTGCGCCGTACTGGCTCCCAGCGCATAGTCGAGCAGATCCGTCTCATTACATTCAACTGCAATCCGACTCAGCGCCCGAACCTTGGAGTAAGACAAATGCCCCAACCGAAAGGCTTTAAGAGATCTGTGGCAACCCTGGAAGCGCATTCGCCACCCGCAGCTTCTCAACCGCCGTCCCCCGGCTGATCCCACACCTCAAGTTCAACCAGTCCGCACAATCTGCCGACCCCCTTGCCGCAAAGTTTCAATGGATTTTTCAAGGATGTGCGTGCCGGAGCGTTACGCGGTGGCTACGATTCTCAGACCGACACGCCAAAATTCGAGACGCTTTAGAGTCCAAGTTTCAGGAGATCACGGTGGACAAAACCGGAATGATCACCCGGGTATCCGGCTTTACGTTCTCAAGATCAAGATCCGGGTTGTATTGACGCAATAACCAGACCGGTACCTCGTAGCGGCGCTCAGCAAGAACCCAGATAGATTCGCCTGAGCGCACCAGGTGCTCTGCCGTGCCGACGATCAGATGTTGCGCGAAAAACTGCTCCTGCATCGATTGGTGAAAAAGAATCCGCGCCGCTTCAAATTCACCAGGCGTCGCCTTGGTAAATTCGAGTTTCAGACGGCGGCCAACCCTGACGCCAGATTGATTGCGCATCGCATTAACACGCCGGATGTCGCTTGCGCGAATACCCAGCCAATCCGCGTAGTGGCCGATTGTTTCGCCTTCCTGAATCCTGATCGTTTGATCCTTTGCTACCGAATAGTCGTTGGGGTCTGCGAGTAGCCTCGGCTGGTCGAGCCGGTCGGAGGCGAAATCGCTCTGCGATGATTGTGCGTCCACAACCGCCATCTCCACTTCTACCTGCGCCTCCACCTCGGATACATCAGCTGAAGCTGTCGCTGTCTGTGTAGTCGGAGCAGAAACCAGTACACCAACGGATGCTGCGCCGCCGGGTTCCGCCACAGATGCCACACCCGCATCTGCTTGCGCCGGGTAGATACCCTGATTCACTGCCGGCCCGGCGCTGGCCGCGACCCCTGCGGGCAGGATCAGTTTCTGACCGGTACGGATAAACGCTCTACTGGTTAGGCTGTTGATCGCAATCAGATCTGAAACACGCGCACCGTAACGTGGTGCAATCGCCGACAGCGTTTCACCCTTCTGCACAATATGAAACAGATCTGGTATCTGCTCCGCGCGCCACGCACTTGCCGGTACAGATGCCAGGAAAACGGTTGGATCGTCTACCGTCGTCGGGAGCCGCAGATCAAACCCCTGTGGAATGTGTTTGCTACCCCGCCATACAACAGCAGACAGACTTGGATTCATTCGCGCAAGATACGTTTCGGACACGCCCAGTGCCTCGATGAGTGTGCGTGAATCAATGTACGACGGCATCTTCACCACCGCGCTCATATCGGGTGGGTCGCGGGAAAGTTTACCGAAATAGTATTCCGCCTTATCGGCTACTTCCACGGCCGCAAGGAACGAAACATAAAAGTTACGCGACGCAAAACCAAAGGTACGACCCTTGTATTCGCGAACAATGGTCGTGATGTCATCGGTGCCGAGTTCCGCAATTGCACGTCGCATGCCGGAGGCGCCGTGATTGTATGCGGTGATTGCTAGCGGCCACGATTGAGTGACCTGATAGTTCTGCTTCAGCAGAAGAATCGCCGAACGGGTCGAATGATACGGATCAAGCCGTTCATCCATCACGTTGTCGATGCGCATGAAGCGCTTGCCGGTCGACTGCATGAACTGCCACATGCCTGCTGCGCCGACCTTGGAGTAGGCAGCGGGATTGTAGGAAGACTCTACATGCGGCAACGCTGCTATTTCTGTCGGAAGATCAGCGTCGGCGATCGCCTTTTTAACGTATGCCTCCCAGGCACCGGAACGAATTATCCCTTCGCGAAACCGATCGGACTGGCCCAGTTGAAATCGCACGCGCTCGCTCGCGGCGAGCAGGACCGCTTTGTTGAGATCAGGTCCCCAGAGATTGACCACACGTTGCTCGGCACTTGAAAGACCCTCGCGCTTACCACCTGCGACCGCCCGTAGAGCTGCTACATATTGCTCATCCGCAGCCACAGCCGACGAATATCGAGACCGATCGTTTCCTTTCGATAAGTTCACCGTTGCATAGATGATGTCGAGACGTGCCGAGTCGTGAATGAATCCCTGAGAAGTAGTGATTTCGCCGTACACGCGCCGCCAGAACTCAATATCGGCGGCAAGTGCTGCGGGACGCTCGAGGGGTGTGGATGCCTGTGCCGTGACCTGGAATAGAGTGGCAAAGCAGGACAAACTCAACCCCACGCAGGTGCTAACGAAGGCCGGCTTGTTCATGTGTTTTTTGTCAGTCATGGTTTGGTAGAAGATGCGTCGCATTTCAACCGCGATACAGATCGTTCGTCAATCTCTTTATGTGTACCTAAGACACAATCCTGCTGAGGGGAGCGCTGACATGCACCAAACTGAATCAACAATCCACACAAACCGCCTGGACCTGGTCCTGATGACACCCGCCTTTTTCCATGCAGCACTGCAGGACGACCGGGTGCTTGCGGAACAGATACTCGGCTTCGCCGTTGCCCACGAGTGGTGGCCAGTTTCGGTGCACAAGCAACTGCGGCTGCAACAAGTCGATGCTAACCCGGCACTCGAGCCATGGATGGAGCGGGCCATTGTGCGTCGCTCGTCACAAACTGTAGTGGGGTCCATCGCTTTTCACATGGCGGCCGCACCAGATCCAGTGCGCCCGCTGGGACCGGGTGGTGTAGAAATGGGCTATACCATTTTTTCGCCACACCGGCGGCAGGGTTATGCGAGCGAAGCCTGCCAGGCGTTAATGATCTGGGCGCAAACACAAGGGGTTTCGCGCTTTGTTCTCTCGATCAGCCCACTGAACGAACCTTCTGTCCGCATAGCCGAGCGTCTGGGTTTTCACAAGATCGGCACACAGGTGGACGAAGACGACGGACTTGAAGATATCTACGAGCTCTGCATCAGCTGAGTCGGCGTTCTCCCTGCCATCAACGGCGACCCGGTCATTCACCTGTTGCATGACGCCGTGAAAGTACTCATGGCCCTTGGCTTTGCAGGGCATCTTTGGTTTCAGGTAACAGATTTGCCTGCGGTGCTCCTGAGTCGCTGCTCAGGTCCGGAACAGCACCTCACCCCGCTGGGCATCGGTATAACCGTTCGCCGCAGACCAGCTGATCTCGCCCCCGACGACCACTGTGTCCATTCCCACAGAATCGCGAACGTAGCGGCTGCCCTCACCGGGAACGTCCTGCACGTAATATTCGGCGCCTCGATCGATAGTGTCGGCGGCAAAGATCGCGATATCGGCAATATAGCCGGGCCGCAGCTGGCCCCGATCGACGATCCCCCAGATGGCAGCCGTATCGCTGGTGATCTTCTTGATCGCCGCTTCCAGGCCGATGCTTTGCGTCTCGCGAACGAAGTGGCCGAGCAGATAACCGGTGTCGCCATAGGTTGAGAACGAAAGTATGTGCGCACCGCCGTCGCTGGCCCCCACGTGTACCAATGGATGCTTGAGCAGTTCACTCACGCGGGCATCGTCGTTGTGACCCATATTGGCGGCCAGAAAATGTGCATCCAGATCTTCTTCTAAAGACAGGTCGATCATCGCATCGACCAGGGTAGTGCCGCGCAGAGCCGCGATTTCTTCAAGCGTTTTACCCACCAGAGGAAGATTTGCGTCGCTGTTGACCTGCCGCAAAACCAGCCGGGACCACAACGCGTTTAAAGAAGATGCATCGGCGACTAACGCCTTGCGGCGTTCTGCGTCGCTGAAAGCGGCAACGATGTCGTCGTGGCTGCCAAAGCGCATGATCTGGTACCAGCTGCGCAGACGGATGAACAACAGGCTTGGTACCGCAAAGCTGAAGCTGATGTCGATGGGTCGGGTCTGCACTTGAGGCCAGACACGCGCGCCACGGGCAAACTGTTCGTCCACACGGGCCATGACCCGCGCAACACCGTTGACGTTTTCACCATTGACGAACAAGGGTGAGAAGGTCGTTGGGATCCCGTATTTCAACGACAGTTCGGCCAGTTGATCGACCCGCGCAATGGTCAGATCCGGATCGTAAAACTCAGGGACGATCTGCAACATACGGCCATATTCACCGAGCACGGCGGTCAGCGCATCGAGTTCGGCAGCGTTGGCAAAGCGACTCGGGACAGGCTGCAATGTTTCATCCATGTCAACGAAGCTGGTGGACATACCTGCCGCACCCGCATCAAGACACTCGCGCAACAGATCCTGCATCTGCGCGATTTCTGCATCCGTCGCGGTGCGCTGCATGGCAGCGTCTTCCATAACCCACAGGCGCAACACGCTGTGACCGACCAGCAGAGCCACATTGATGGCGAGGCCTTTGCCGATTCGCTGCAGGTACTCGTCCATGGTTTCCCAGTTCCACTCGACACCTTCTTTGAACGCCTTGAACGGCATTTCTTCGATCTGGTTGAACATGCCGACCAGCTTCATTCGATGTTTTTCTTTCAAGGGAGCAAGAGACAGAGAGCAATTACCAGGAACGATGGTGGTAACGCCGTGGGTGAGCGCTGGTTTGGCGTGGCCGTCCCACAACAACTGGGCGTCGAAGTGGGTATGCGGATCGATGAAACCAGGCGCGACGACTTTGCCGCCAGCATCGATCATCTGCTTTGCTTCGCCGATCCCGCGGCCGATTCTGGCAATCCGCCCATCCCGCACCGCAATGTCGGCGGTGTATGCGGGCGCGCCGGTGCCATCGACGATCAGACCGTTACGGATAATCAGATCAAACATGCTGGCTGTTCCTCATTCTGGATTTAGGTTGTGCTGTCTTGTTTCTGGATCACTTTGCTGATCTGAGAAACGATTAAAAGAGACACCGAGCGCGTCCCTGACCTTAGACCAACTTTCGCCGATCAGCTGCTCCGGTGTGTTGGCAGCGCATGCACTCAGCAGTGCCGACGCAGCCAGGTGATCCAGGGCCACCACCGAACGACCACCGTTCGAGTGCGCAAGCGTCACCACAAGTTCAGCGACGCCTTCGTGCGCAGCGGCAACGCGAACACTGCAGATGGCTGCCTGGTTGATCATCAGGAGGCCGACCCCAGGGGTGGCTCCAGAAATATGACGTCGCTGGGCAGGATCGGATTACCAGCGCGTGGCGAATCCGCCGGAGCTGCCGGACGCATGAAAACATGCATGTTCCAGCTCTGCAGTTGCTCGACTGTGCCGCTTAAATCTGTGTCCGCCGGTGTTGTGGTGCCTGCTAACTCACGGGCTGCGATGCTACTCCACGTATCGTCATCCCGGGCAAAGATTGAACGACGTATACCGCTCGCTGAAGGCTTCATGGATTTACTGCTCCGTGTAACTGATCAGTGTGTGTTTGACCGGCGGGCGATAGACCAGGTGGCCGCCACCAGGTGCTCAGCTGACGCATGACCCGACGCTCAGATGGATCCCAGGCTTCGCGCCGGTGCAGGGTGCCCAGGGTATCGAACATCACCAGGTCACCCGCCTGCCACTTGTGCGCGTAAACATTTTCGGTGCGGGTGGAATGCGCGGCAAGCTCCTTGAGCAGAGCATCGCTTTCGTCTTTTGGCAGGTCAACGATGCGGCGGGTGATGCCTCTGCTCACATACAGTAATTCACGCCCGGTATCGGGGTGGCGCAGGATCACCGGATGCGTTGCCTGAGGGATGTCCGGCTGGGTTCTGCCAAGGCTCTGATTGCGTGTGCGTTTTGCAGCAAACCCTTCGCGTGCCTCGCTTTCCGATTCGGGTGAATCACTCACTTTTGCCTCACCAGCGTAATAACCGGTAATCGAGTGGTGCGCACTATAGCCGCGCAGCATGTCGACCATTGCCCGGGGGAGCGACTCCAGCGCCGCGTACTGACTGCAGAAACTGGTGGACGGCGGTTGCGCCGGAAGCTCCACGGCTTCGAGAAAACTTTCTTTGCCCACCGTTGGCACGTAGGAATAGTCGGAATGCCACTCGAGCGACATGGATCCGCCAGTCCCCTCAGGGACGCCTTTGTCATCGATCAGATTGTTTACCCGCAGGATCTCCGGTATGCGGTCGATGTCACCAAACCATTCGGATCCCTGCACCAGATCACCGAACTCAGACGCAAAACGCACCAGCGCCTGATCTTCTGGAGCAACCTGGCCGCGGAATATCAGAACCTGGTGAGCCTGCAACGCCTGTACAATCTCAGCCTTGATACTCACCGTCAGCTCTGCCTTCGGAACCCAGCCCTCAACGATGGCCCCAACAGGGCTGTCGAGGGGTGTCACACTCAATGCTTGTGTACGCGATGCCATTGCTCTCCACCGGGTGTCATCGGCAGCTTTCGATGCTAGCACATCAATGTGCCGGTCATTGCTTCTCTGATGCGAGGTCATCACCTACACTGAACCGCAACCGAAATTTCAAGATTGATGCATTGCACACCTATAAACCCCTGAATGGCACCCGGGTTCTCAGCTTTGAACTCGCTTTTTCGCTGCCCGCCGGTACCCGCGCGCTGCACGACCTGGGCGCCGACGTGGTCCGGGTTTCGCCCCCTGAGCGACAACAGGATCGGTACATCAGCGTCATCGACGGGGTCTTTCATGGCAAGTCGAGCATCGCCATCGATCTGACGAACGCAGCCGGACGGGATATTGCGTTCGATCTGGCCATGCAGGCCGACGTGGTCTGCAACAACTTCCGCCCCAGCGTGCTGGCGAAATATGGTCTTGATGCCGCCCGTCTGCGCCAGGCAAAACCCGCCCTCATCTGGCTGCAGCTTTCTGGTTACGGCAGTCCTGGACCCTGGTCGGATTTTCCGGCTTTCGGACCCTCCACCGAAGCAGCAGGAGGAATGAACTACCTCATGGTCGACGAGGACGAAACACCTTTCCGGGTGAGCACCGGAGTATTCGCGGACCAACTCTCCGGCCGATATGCGGCCCTCGCCATTACCGCCGCGCTGATGAAACGTCAGGAGACCGGCCAGGGTGCAACAATCGACCTGTCGATGACCGCCTGTATTACTCACCTGATCGGCGAATCCATGACCAGGGCGTCGGTGCAGGGACACCTGCCGGAGTACAGGGGTAACCGCGATCCGCGCTTTGTTCCGCAGGGTATCTACCGATCTGTTGGTGATGATGAGTGGATCAGCATCAGCGTGGTCGATGATGAGCGCTGGCAGCGGCTGTGTGCGCTCATCGGTGTTGCCGGGCTTGATCCGCACGCCACCCGGCAGATGCGCTGGGCAGATCACGACTCAATCGATGAGATCATCAGCAGCTGGTCGAAGGATCAGAACAAAGATGATCTGACCAGGTTGCTTCAGACCCATGGGATTGCTGCTGCACCGGTGCGAACGGTGGTGGATTCGGCGCTGGATGAGCAGTTCAAAGCCCGCGGTGCACTTCAGCCGGTTCGGCATCGTAAGGCTAAACTCGGTTACACCACGCACCCCCATCCGCCGTTACCCTGGCGCGTGATCGGTCGGCGGCGGCGCAAGCTCACCGACTATCGCCACACCGGTCAGGACAACGCGCGTGTGTTAAAACGCTGGTTGAACATGCATGAGGACGCAGTATTGGATCTGGAGAAAGCCGGCGTGTTAGCTCGTGAGCCGGCACTCGATCTGCGCGAGCGACCTGCGAGCAGACAACGCGATCCGCAGCATGCGTCCAAGTTGGGGCTGGACCATTGAAAGTTCTTGAAATATCCACCGGTACTGCAGCTGCGTGCGCAGGCTTGTTGCTTGCCGAGCTTGGGTTCAGTGTAGATCAGATCGACATCGGTCTGGAGTACCCACACATCGATCCCGACGACATCAAAGCCCGTGAGGTGTTCTTCAACCGCGGCAAGAACATAATTGCGCCCGGCGAAATTGAGCTCACAAGTTATGACGCAGTCATAGAAGACTGCGGTGGAGAACACCTTGAAGAACTTGGCCTGAACTACACCCGCATGCGCAAGATGCACCCTGATGGGGTGCTGGTAAGTCTGTCTCCTTTTGGCCACAGCGGTCCGTACAGCACATGGCAGGCAACCGACATCAACGCGCAGGCAGCCGGTGGTGTAGTGCACGTGTCGGGCTATCGCGATGAGGCACCCCGAAAATTGCCGGACGATGCGGCTGCCATGATCGCAGGCGTGCATGGTGCGACTGCGGCGGTGACGACGGTGTTCGGCATACGGGCCGGTACCGAGAGCGGGGTGCACATAGACATCTCGGCTCAAGACACCCTCATGCAGCACTGGACCCGGCATATCTCAGACTATGCGTACAGCGGCATGCCGTTGAACCGCCAGCCACGCGAACCAGAGGGCATACATTTTCGGCACACCGCGCGCGCAAGCGACGGCTGGATATTCATGCTGGCGCTGGGTCAACCCTGGCAGGACGTTGCCTCGTTCCTGGGGCTCGGCCAGTATCTGAATGCCGAGTCGATGCAACCTGGCGCAGAACAACCCTGGCAGGCCATGCAGGACGATTTCACCGCGGCGGTAGCCAGTAAAGGCCGCTACCAGTGGTTTACCAGCGCTGCGGATCTGGGTTGGACATTTGCACCGGTGGAAGATCCGTGGGCAGTGGCGAGCGGACCCCAGACCCGCGCCCGGGGATCCATGCACAGCGTGGAGATAGACGGGCAGACCCTCGCGGTGCCCGGTCTGCCATTTCGATTCGACGAGTGACTATAAAGCCTGAAACCAGCAGGAGTACGAGCATGAACCATCGCCGAACTACCAGCAGCGAATGGAAGCTGCTTTCGAATACAGCCAGCGCGCAGAAGGGTTCGATCCACGACGACGACGCAGCGCGCAGCCTCGGTTTCCGCCGCGCCTTCGTGCCCGGCAGTTTGGTCGCCAACTTTGCAGTGCCATCGATCCTTGAACATTTCGGCAGCACCTGGCTGCAAGGCGGCTGGTACGACTTCAACTTTGTCTCGCCGGTTTACATCGACGAGGAAGTTCGAACAATCGCAGGCGAGACCGATGGCAGGTTTGCCTGCCGGGTCGAAACCCGCGATGGCCGGTTGTGTGCACAGGGGCTGGCAGGAATGCAGGCCAAATTACCCTGGCAGACAAAAGGTGCTCTTGCCGACGTGTTCCCCGGTGTGGTAATCGGTACC
>JAQBYL010000131.1 GCA_027622495.1 Pseudomonadota bacterium | reverse complement strand
ATCCGGCTTGGGAGCCAACTGAAATGAAACATCATCTTACGGCCTCAAGTTGACCGTGACGACAGATCATTTGACGAGCGCTACAACGGTAAAAAAGACGACCGAAGGAACGGTCGAGAGGTGCGGGTGAATACCCATGAACACCAAATCCGGCTCACGCAGACCGTGACCGAAGCAATGCTTGACCGGCGCAGGATGGTTCAACCAGCGACGAACAAACAGATCACAAATTAAGCAGTTCTGACAAAAGCTCAGACACCCCACCTAAGGACTAACTCAACGACCATGCAGACAGACAGCACAGATACCAGTAGATTTTCTGACAGCCCCTCAAGCGGCCGGAGCGCCAACCCGACTAAAGCGGACCTTGCGCCGTCTCTGGCCGTCACCGCCCCCGGGCAACTTCGCGTGATCAAACGCAACGGCAAACCGGTGCCCTACACAGACGACAAAATCGCCGTGGCAATGACTAAAGCTTTTCTGGCGGTAGAAGGTGGCACGGCAGCAGCCTCACCGCGCATCCGCGAGCTGGTGGCGTCGCTTGTCAAGCAGGTTTCACAAACATTCAAACGCCGCCTGCCCACCGGTGGAACACTCCACATAGAAGATGTTCAGGACCAGGTAGAACTGGCATTGATGCGCTCGGGTGAACATCAGGTGGCTCGCTCCTATGTCCTGTATCGAGCCGAGCGTGCGCGGGCACGGGCGCTTGCAAATCACGTACCGGTCGAAGTGCATCGCGACATCAATGTTGTGATGAAAGATGGGGTGACCCGTCCTTTAGACGTTGGACGGATGCGGACCATCGTCTCTGAGGCATGTGAAGGTCTGAAGGATGTCGAAGGCGATCAAATAATTGATGAAGCCCTGACCAATATGTACGACGGCATCTCTGAAGCTGACGTCGCCACATCGCTGTTGATCACTGCCCGCACGCTGGTTGAAGAAGAACCCAACTACACCTTTGTTACTTCGCGTCTGCTTTTAGATGAACTGCGCACCGAGGCATTGTCTTTTCTGGATGTAAAACAGGAATTCGCGGCAGATGGCGACTTTCGTGCAACTCAGGCACAGATGATCCATCTGTATCCACGCACACTGAAGTGTTTTATTGAAACGGGCATCGAACTCGAACTGCTGGCACCGAATCTGGCGAACTACGATCTGGCGCGCCTGGGAGCAGCACTCAAACCCGACCGCGATCTGCAATTCACCTATCTGGGTCTGCAGACGCTCTATGACCGCTACTTTCTGCACTCAAACAGCGTTCGCTTCGAACTGCCACAGGCGTTCTTCATGCGCGTTGCCATGGGGCTCGCGGCCGAAGAAGATGATCCGAACGCACGCGCTATCGAATTCTACGATCTGCTGTCGAGCTTCGACTACATGAGCTCCACCCCCACGCTGTTTAACTCGGGCACACTGCGTCCGCAGCTTTCATCCTGTTTTCTGACCACGGTACCAGACAACCTGGAAGGCATTTACGGCGCCATCAAAGACAACGCCATGCTGTCCAAGTGGGCCGGTGGTCTGGGGAACGACTGGACCCAGGTTCGTGCCCTGGGCTCGTATATAAAAGGCACCAATGGCAAATCTCAGGGTCTGGTGCCGTTTCTGAAAGTCGTCAACGATACCGCCGTCGCAGTCAACCAGGGCGGCAAGCGCAAAGGTGCCGTGTGTGCATACCTTGAAACCTGGCATCTGGATATCGAAGAGTTTCTTGAACTGCGCAAGAACACCGGCGACGACCGGCGCCGCACCCACGACATGAATACTGCCAACTGGGTGCCTGACCTGTTTATGAAGCGGGTCTCAGGCGACGGTGAGTGGACGCTGTTCTCGCCAAACGAGGTGGATGATCTGCATGACCTGTGCGGACGCGCGTTCGAGATCCGCTATCAGGTCTACGAAGACATGACACGCAGTGGCGAGATCACCCTGTTCAAGCGGGTCAGAGCACAGGATCTGTGGCGCAAGATGCTGTCGATGCTGTTCGAAACCGGTCATCCCTGGATCACCTTCAAAGACAGTTGCAACATCCGATCACCGCAGCAGCACGTGGGTGTTGTTCACTCGTCTAACCTGTGCACCGAAATCACGCTCAACACCTCAGAAGAAGAGGTCGCGGTATGCAACCTGGGTTCGATCAACCTGCCCCGGCATATCGAAGACGGCAAACTCAACCTGAAAAAGCTCAAGAAAACCATTCGTACGGCAGTGCGAATGCTCGACAATGTAATCGACATCAACTACTACTCGGTGGCGCAGGCGCAGGCTTCAAACATGAAGCACCGGCCGATCGGCCTCGGGTTGATGGGCTTTCAGGACGCGCTCTACAAATTGCGTCTGCCCTACGCTTCGGCCGAAGCGGTGAGCTTTGCCGACCGGTCGATGGAGGCCATCAGCTATTACGCCATAGATGCATCAAGCCGTCTCGCCAAAGAACGGGGCAGCTACGCAAGCTTTCCCGGCTCTCTGTGGAGCCGTGGCATTCTGCCGCTGGATTCGCTGCAACTGCTCAAGGCTGAGCGTGGTGATGAGTATCTGGACGCCAACTTTGAAAGCACGCAGAACTGGGACAAGTTACGCGCCAGGGTTCAGGCTAACGGCATGCGTAACTCCAACGTCATGGCCATCGCCCCCACTGCCACGATTGCCAACATAACGGGTGTTACCCAGTCCATTGAACCGACTTACCAGAATCTGTACGTCAAATCTAACCTGTCTGGCGAATTCACAGTTGTAAATCCGTTCATGGTGCATGATCTGAAAGCTCACGGGCTGTGGGACAAGGTGATGGTCAACGACCTGAAGTACTACGACGGCAGCCTGATGGCAATCGAACGGATCCCCACAGAAATTAAGGATCTGTATGCAACCGCGTTCGATGTCGAGCCGCGCTGGCTGGTTGACGCCGCCAGCCGCCGTCAGAAATGGATCGACCAGGCGCAGTCGCTGAACCTGTACATGTCGAATGCATCAGGTAGAAAGCTGGATGTGACTTATCGGATGGCCTGGCTGAGCGGTTTGAAGACAACCTATTACCTGCGATCCTTGAGCGCCACCAGCGCGGAAAAATCAACCCTCGATCGGAGCAAGTTGAATGCCGTTAACCTCGATTCGACTGCCACCCGTTCAGCAGCAGCCGATCTGACCGAGCGCACCCAGGCCAGTGGTATCGATATGGATCTTGGTGAGGCCGCACCGGTCCCGATGGCATGTTCCATCGACGACCCCGACTGCGAAGCCTGCCAGTAACCCTTTAGGAAAACGATCATGTTGAGTTGGGACGATTACGAAGAAGACCTCGATCCGGTTGCCGCAAAGACCTCCGTTGATCCGCAGACACAGATCAATGTTGCGCCACCTGTGGAAACCAATGAGGATCTTATCCAGGTTCCGGAACCGCAGCCGGAACCGCATATGGTGCAGCAACCATCAGTTGATGCCGTTGTTGCGCCACCCGCACCCGCTCAACCGGTTAGTGTCGAGCGTGTGACGGTTGATCAGAAAGCCATGATCAATTGCCGCGCAGACCTGAACCAGCTGGTCCCGTTCAAATATGAATGGGCCTGGCAGAAGTATATCGACGGATGCGCTAACCACTGGATGCCGCAGGAAATCAACATGACCGCAGATATTGCGACATGGCGGTCAGAAGGCGGTCTGACCGAAGACGAACGTACCGTGGTCAAACGCAGCCTGGGCTTCTTTTCTACTGCAGATTCGCTGGTCGCAAACAACCTGGTGCTTGCGATCTATCGCCTCATTACCAATCCGGAATGTCGCCAGTACCTGCTCCGCCAGGCATTCGAAGAAGCGATCCATACTCACGCGTATCAGTACTGCATCGAAAGTCTGGGCATGGATGAAGGTGAGATCTTCAACATGTACCACGAGGTGCCAGTGGTCGCGGCCAAGGCTTCCTGGGCACTGGAGTACACCAGAGAAATTTCCAACCCGAGCTTCAAGACCGGCACACCCGAGGCTGACAAACTTCTTCTGAAGAACCTGATTGCCTACTACTGCGTGCTTGAAGGCATCTTTTTCTACTGCGGCTTCAGCCAGATACTGAGCATGGGCCGGCGCAACAAAATGACCGGCACCTCCGAACAGTTTCAGTACATCCTGCGCGATGAATCGATGCACGTGAATTTCGGCATCGATGTGATCAACCAGATCAAGCTGGAAAACCCACATCTGTGGGACGACGGCATGCGCGCTCTGGCCCGCAAGATGATCCTCGAGGGTGCCGATCTCGAAATCCTTTATGCGCGCGATACCATGCCACGCGGCATACTCGGCATGAACGCCAATACCATGGCTGAGTATCTGCAGTTCATTGCAAACCGGCGGCTGGCTCAGATCGGTCTGACGGAACAGTTTGCCAACGTCAAGAATCCGTTTCCGTGGATGAGTGAGATCATGGACCTGAAGAAAGAAAAGAATTTCTTCGAGACCCGGGTCACCGAATATCAGACCGGCGGAGCCCTGAACTGGGATTGAGTATGATCCAGACGTCTGGTCTTGCTGCTCTGCTGGCAGGGGTTTTACCCCTGCTGCAGATAGCCGAGAGTCTGGCAGAAAACCCACCCGCAAGGACCGCAGTTCCAACCACCTCTTACACCGTGGCCGGGTTGAATATGCCGGCCGAGATCCTGATCGATGAGTGGGGCGTGCCGCACATCTACGCTCAAACCCATTACGACGCTTTTTTTGTTCAGGGGTTCAATGCCGCCAGGGATCGGCTGTGGCAGATTGATCTATGGCGCAGACGTGGCCTTGGAACTCTGTCTGAAGTCCTGGGTGATGCCTACGTGGATCAGGATCTCGCTGCCCGCAGTTTTCTGTACCGTGGCGATATGTACCGTGAATGGCTGGCCTATGGGAGCGATGCCAAACAAATTGCGCAGGCTTTCACTGCTGGTATTAACGCTTATGTGACAATGCTTGCGTCTAACCCGCAGCTGCTGCCACCAGAGTTCGAACTGCTCGGCTATGAACCGTCCCTGTGGCAGGCCCAGGATGTTGTTCGAATACGCAGTAACGGCCTGTGGCGCAATGTCTCTACCGAGGTCCGCCGGGCAGAGGTTGCCTGTCAGCATGGTCTTGATACAGCCGGTCTGGAAAATCTGCTCGAGCCCGAATGGACCACCTCAATCCCCCACGGCCTCGACCCCTGTGACATACCCGAAGCCGTGCTGGACAAATACCTGCTCGCCAAAGCTTCCGTACATTTTGACACGCCCGCGCTTGCCCTGGCGCAGGCGAAGCTCATGGATACTTTCGACTCCATTGGCAGCAACAACTGGGTTGTGGCGCCGCATCGCACGACCACCGGGCGACCGATCCTTGCGAATGATCCGCATCGGGGCCACGCGGTGCCATCGCTGCGCTACATCGCCCACCTGAATGCACCGGGCTTGAATGTGATCGGTGCAGGCGAACCCGCTCTGCCGGGCATCAGTATCGGTCACAACGAACGGATTGCATTCGGCCTGACCATTTTTCCCATCGACCAGGAAGACCTTTACGTCTACCAGAAAACGGCGCACGGATATCTTTACCAGGGCCGCACCGAGCCATTTCAGCGCGTGACTGAAATCGTGCGGATAAAAGGTGCTCCCGCACGATCAGCTGACCTCTTGTTCACACGCCACGGTCCGGTAGTTTATGAGACCGTCACCCAGGCCTTTGCGGTTCGCGCAGCCTGGCTCGACGAGGGCACGAGCCCGTATTTCGGCAGCGTGGAATACATGCGCGCCCAGAACTGGCGAGAGTTCGTCGCTGCACTCAATCGCTGGGGGGCGCCGTCCGAAAACCAGGTATATGCGGACGTGGACGGTAATATCGGCTACAAACCCGCAGGACTGTTCCCGGTCCGTCGCAACTGGGACGGCCTGCTGCCGGTGCCCGGTGACGGGCGCTACGAGTGGGATGGTTATCACGACATGGACGTGCTGCCAGAAGAATACAATCCAGCCCGCGGCTTCAGCGGGTCGGCCAACTCAATGAATCTGCCTGCAGACTATGCGATCGATGCGTACCGAATCGGTTTCGAGTGGTCGGCGCCCTGGCGTTACAAAAGACTGTGGGAAGTGCTGGCAGCCCAGGACCGACACAGTCTGGCTGACTCCGCCGCTCTGCAACGTGACTATCGATCAATCCATGCGAACGCAGTGATCGATGAGCTCAATCACGTTGCATCAGACTCAAAAGCGCAAGCGCTTCTGCGAAGCTGGGATGGCGTGCTTGCCATCGATTCCGCCGCCGCTGCTCTGTACACGTTGTGGTATCAGCACCACCTGGTGCCTGCGCTGATCGAAACTGTGGGCTCAGCGGACGCCATCGCCACCCTCGATACACAGGTAGTCCTCAAGATCCTGACAACACCTGAAGGCAGAGAAGCCGCCGCAACCTCACTTGAAGCAGCCTGGCTTGATGCAACCGAGCGCCTGGGTCCCAGACCCGAACGCTGGCAGTGGGGCACACTTCACCAGATCCGTTTTGCCCACCCCCTGCTGGACCTGGCCGACGGGTCGCTCAAAAAGGCAATGACCCTGCCCGCTTACCCGCGCGGCGGCGATGCTAACACCACCAACAACACAGGATTCGGCCCTGCGAATTTTGATGTGCTCGCGGGGGCTTCTTACCGGATGGTGCTGGATGTGGGTAACTGGGATGCGGCCACCATGACCAACGCGCCAGGGCAATCGGGGGATCCTGCTTCAGAGTTTTACGCCAATCTGCTGGAAGGCTGGGCCACCGAGGGCGACTTTCCGCTGTTATACAGCCGTGAGCGAATCGAGGCGCACACGCACTCGAAGATCAGCCTTTCCCCGGCAGATTGAAGCCCTGACACATCTCCTTTAAAGCCGCGACGAACGCAAGTGGCTGGTCGAGGAACACGTGATGCTGTGCATCGGCAAGCCCCACCGCGGGAAATTCCTGGGGGATCAGCTCACGCATGTAGTCGAGCGTCATGGCTGAGAACAGCTCACTTTTCTCGCCATAAATCAGACCAAACTTGAGCGTCAGAGCTGCGTAGTCTTCGGGTTGGCGTTCCATGTCTTTCATGGTGACCGGCAGATCATCATCGAACTTCCAGGCCCAGCCTCCGCCGTCCACCGGCATCAGTGAGTTGCGGGCGATGTACTCCATGATGTATTCGTTCTCGCAGGGCTGCGGTGGTTGCAGCCGGAACCGGCCGAGTGCCGTAGTCTTGTCAGGATAGGCCTTGGCCCGGCCCCCCATCTGCGGCCGATCGGGGATCGGTTCATCGGGGTGGCGAATACCCGAATCCACCAGAATCAGCGCACCGAAGCGTTCCGGGTAAAGGCCTGCTGCCCTGGTCGCCATGTAGCCACCAAAGCTATGTGCAACCACGATCACGTTGTTGTCAAAACCCGCGTCGTCACAGACAGCGACGATCTCGTTAGAGAAAGTCACCGAGTCGTAGCTGTAGCGGAAATCTGAATCCCCCATCCCGGTCAGGTCCATGGCGGCAACCTGATAATCATCCAGCAGTTGCGGGGCGATGAAGTCCCACCAGTGGGAATGGGCATACATGCCGTGAATCAGCAGAAGACCCGGTTTGGAGCGATCACCCCAGTGCCGGTAATGAACGTCACATTCATCCACTTCCACCGTGTGCTCTTCGCTGGGCGTTTCTACCGCTTTGAAAAACCACTCCGGTATTGTGCTGGTTGCCGCACCTTTGTCCCATCTGGCCATCGTTACAGAGCTCCAAACCGTTTCAGATGATAATCAACGTTGCCGAACATGGTGTCGATGACAGTCAGACGTTTGAAATAGTGACCAACATTCAACTCCTCGGTCATGCCCATGCCACCGTGCAGCTGAATCGCCTGCTGGCCAACGAAGCGGCCGGATTTACCGACCTGAACCTTGAATGCTGACACTGCTTTCTGCGCCTGCGGTCCATAGCCTTCATCGAGACGCATCGCCGCCATGAACATCAGCGACTTGGCCTGCTCGTATTCCATGAACATGTCTACCATGCGGTGCTGCAGCACCTGGAACTTGCCAATCGGCTGACCGAACTGCTCGCGGGTTTTGCAATACTCAACTGTCGCTTTGTACAGAACTTCCATGCAACCCACCGCTTCTGCCCCGATGGCCAGGGTGGCTTCATCGATCACCTGCTGCAGAACGGCAAGCCCACCGCCCGCTTCACCAATCAGCTGCCCGGGCGTATTTTCAAACATGATCTCTGAGGCACGCAGACCATCTACGGTGGGGTAGTCCCGACGAGTGATCCCCGACGCTTTTGCCTCTACCAGAAAAAGCGACACGCCCTCAGTGTCACGCTGGGCACCACCGGTGCGTGCAGACACCACCAGGAAGTCGGCACTAGGCCCGTTGAGCACCACGGCCTTGTGACCGTTTAAAAGATAGTCCTCACCCTTCGCCGTCCCGGTGGTCACAAGATCCGCCAGATTGAAGCGTCCCTGAGGCTCCACGTAAGCCAGCGCGCCCAGACGCGAGCCATCGACAATGCCGGGGAGAATCGCTTCTTTCTGCGCCTTGGAACCCGCGTGCCTGAGAACACCGCCGGCCAGAATCACTGTGGCAACAAAAGGCTCGACGATGAGGCCTTTGCCAAACTGTTCGGCAAGGATCATGGTTGCAACCGATCCCCAGCCGAACCCGCCCTCTTCTTCACTGAAGGTCAGCGCCAGCCAGCCAAGCTCAGCGAAGGTCGCCCAGTTTGCCGTATCATATCCCTGCGGACCCTTGATGATCCGTTGGCGGGCTTCGAATGCGTACTCGTTCGCAACGAAACGTGCAATGCTCTCCTGGAGCAGGGTCTGTTCGTCAGAAAAAGAAAAATCCATGCTGCGTTCCTTCCGGGCTGTCGAATTGTCTCCGATATCGGTTACTAGATATCGGTTACTAGATATTGGTTACTAAAGGTCAGTGTCGCTAAGTCTGCCTGCCCCATTCCGCCAGACGTTCAACCCACCCCATCCTTGATGCAGCCAGATTTCGAGCAAGCCGGTCTTTCACATCGAAATCGTCAAATGCCATCGAGCCGGTAAGCATACCCCAGCCGCTACGCGATCCGTAAAGGGGTTCGTTGTCGGTTTCGTAAGGTTCTGGATCGGCTACAGCCGCGTATCCATCCAGCCGTAACCGCAGCCCGGCAAGCTCGCGCAGGAGCGCGCTGGAGCGCAAGCGCAAAGTGCTCTGGAGCATAAAATCGGCCTTCAATGGCGGGCCGTCGAGCAGACGCAGTTCAATTGCTTCAAGGGCCGCGACCGCGACCCCGGCCGCATTCAGATCAGCAAGCAGCTGCGGCTCCAGATGATCTGTGGTGGCGGCCAGATTATTCATATCGCCAAGCAAAGTGTGCAAGCGGGCAGCCCGTCCGAACATGGCCTGTTCGTTGACGATCACCTGCGTAAGCAGGTCCCAGGCCTGGTGTTCGGGACCAAGACGCGCGGCGCCTTCGACCTGCAGATGGTCAAGCGTTATGAGCGTTCTTGCATCATCAAGTTTCTGTTGGGCACATCTACCCGCCTCCAGAAGCAGCGCTGTGGTCGCCTGGCAAAGGGGACCTGGTCGGGTGCGCACAAAGCACAGCAGCCATCCGGGTGGGACTACGCTTGCCGCAACATATTTCTGGCCGTTGAGCAGGTAACCCCGGGCGGTGGCCTCAACCTGTGTTGCGAGGTGTGGACCATCGCGATCCTGCGGCTCCCACAATGCCGCCGCCCACACGACCTGGTCGGCCACGATGTCAGACAAAAACTGCTGTTTCTGCGCTAGCTCGCCAACCTCATGCAACGCGGGCCCCAGCACAGCCTGGCCGAATCCTTGGGTAAATTCAGCGCCCGCAAGCCCGAGTTGCGTCGCCCAGATGTGGGCGTGGATCGAAGTTAACCCCCGCCCCCCCCATTTAGCTGGCCACCACGCGGTATGCCATCCGGCATCGATGCAGGC
>JAQBYL010000130.1 GCA_027622495.1 Pseudomonadota bacterium | reverse complement strand
AAGTACCACCGGCAGCGAAAGCTTAGCTTCGATCAGATAGTAGGTTGCATCGTAGTTCAGGGGGCTTTCGCCGTAATCGGTCTGCTGCGCCACAGAAGCTTTAAGGCCAACAGGGCCGATCTCACCCATGTAATCCAGCCCATAGGTCGCATTGGAGTTCAGCGGACCGTTATCGTTGTCGAAGTCCATCAGATAGGCCACTGCAACGATCTTGTGCTTTTCGTGCAGATCAAATGTACCGCGCAGAAGATGCGTGTCTGATTTCCAGTCGCCCGGTTGCACTCCATCGTCGGGGCCGAAAACCCTGTTTACATTGCCAACGTAGCTGTAATCGAGATGCACGCGCTTGCCAAAAGAGAACTCACCACGCAAGCCGTCATAGGTCTGTTCATTCTGTCTCCAGCCAACGCCCCCGACAAAACGCTGACTGCCGTGCAGAATCCGCTGTCGGCCGAGCGTTGCGGTCACACCATCGGTCTTGAAACGAATGAGCGCCTGATTGAGATCAAAACCATCCGGGTCCGTAACCGTCGGGTACTGTGTTTTGCCGTTGACGGTTGAGTTGTAACGTTCGGACCCGATCACGCTGACATAGTCCGCTTCGACGAGAAAGCTGAAGTTGTTGAGATCAGCGCTCGTATAGGTCAAACGACTGCGCAACGTTGACGCATCAGCATCTTCCTTGAAGCCATCCTGATCAACGTTCTCATAACGATAGCGAAAGTCGAATGTGGTCTGGCCCTCGCGGACCATTCTGGTCAGATCCTCCATCGCCGAGCTCACACCCGACCCGGGAGCCAGTGCCAACAACCCTGCTATGCTGGCACACAGCACCCACTGCGACTTTTTCATGGGACCCACGACCCGACTGCGATAAGGGTCGCTAACATAGCAATCGGAACAGCCGTTCGTGCATCCGTAGAATCCGTGGGGTCTCGAACTGCAATTCGGATAATACATATACCTCAATGCACCGCTGCGGCCGAAGATCATGCCTTGGTCACAAATCGGTATTGCCGCGCATGCTTGTTTCGCTGCCACCCGCGGAGAAGGAGTTCAGAAACGAAGTTTGTCGGTTTCTTGACACCCATCTGGATGAGGAGCTGATAAGGGCTGCACGCCTCACAACCGGCGTGCACAGCCACATGGATGCGGGGCAACGCTGGTACAAGATCCTGTCGAAGCAGGGTTGGGCCGCGCCGACATGGCCACAGGAGTGGCGGGACCGGCTGGAATGCTCTGAAACGTTATGTCTTCAGCATGGAGTGCTTTCGTGCTGGAGCACCGCTTTTATTCAACATGGGTATACGCCATCTGGGGCCGGTGCTGATGGCTCATGGGAGCGAGGCACAGAAGCACTATTACCTGCCGCGAATACTGCGTGGGCAGGACATCTGGTGTCAGGGCTATTCTGAGCCGTCAGCCGGATCGGACCTGGCCTCACTTAAGTTAAAAGCCAACCGTGTGGATGAGAACTACATACTCAACGGCTCGAAGATTTGGACCCCCGGCGCACAGTTCGCAACCCATATGTTCTGTCTGGTCAGAACATCGATTGAGCCTTACAAGCAACAGGGCATCACGTTCCTGATCATCGAGATGAACACCCCCGGCATCGAGGTTCAACCCATCATCACGCTGAGTGGCGACCACGAAGTGAATCAGGTTTTCTTCAATGACGTTCGTGTTCCCGTAAGCAACCGCATTGGCCCCGAGGATGAAGGCTGGCAGGTGGCAAAGGTACTGATGCAGTTTGCGCGATCCAACAATGTGAATACCGGTTGGGTACGTGAGCTTCTCGAACATCTGAAACGTGTGGCTTGGATTGAACGATCAGACGACGGCGGTCAACTGGCCAGTGACGCGTCATTTAAAAAAGCGATGGCTCAGGCGGAGGTGCATCTCTACACCGTGGAAGCGATGGAGCTTCGGGTTCTGTCTGCAGAGGGTAAAAAAGGGCCAGGGGCATTGTCATCCATGCTGAAGACCCTGGGTTCCGAAGTGAAACAGACAATAACTGAGCTTGCAGCACGGGCTGTTGGCTACTACGGCCTGCCTTTTCAGCCTGATGTGCTCAATCCTTTTTTACAGGCACCCGTCATCGGCCCCGCCCATGCCATCACGGCAATGCCCACATACCTGAACGAACGGGCAGCAACAATCTATTCCGGTGCAAGCGAAATTCAGCGCGACGTACTTGCCAAACGCGTCCTCGGTTTGTGCTAGATGGCTGAGGGGAACCCCTTATAGGCCGCGACGATGCTCTCGATGGGGTACCTGTGCCCGATCAGTTCGACATTGGTTCCTTCGCCAATGCGGGGCAGGATTTTCTGGTGGTGGATGCGGTCTCGCGTATCGAGATCCTGCGCGGTCCCGCATCAACGCTGTTTGGCAACGATGCCCTGGGTGGTGTGGTCGCCATTGTGACCAGGGATCCTGAAGAATTTCTGCGGCACAAAGACAGCCACCTGGGCGGGAGTGTTGCGTTCAACGGTCGTGACGATTCGACCGTGCTGTCTGCTTCGGCTGCCCTCGGGGGTGATACCCGCTTTGGTCGAATCAATGGGGTTGTGCACCTGTCGCAAAAAGAAGGTCATGAGATCGACAGTTCCGCAACTGACTCGCGTGACCCACTCGATCGGTCGCAGACATCGGTGATGGCCAAACTGCACAACATCCTGCCTTCGGGGAACCGGCTCACACTGGACCTGTCGTCTTTCACAGAAGAGACCACGTCACAAGTGACCAGCGTGCTCGGCTACGGTCGAAAGTTCAGGAGCACGACGGCCCTCTACGGCGAGGATACGCGGGACCGGCATGCAGTCACCGCGGGTTATGAATTCCAATCAGAGCTTTCGTGGCTGGACCAGGGTCGGGTGAGCGCCTACTGGCAGCAGGTGGAAGTGGACCAGCAGACGGAAGAGTTGCGCGACCAGTTGAATCCACCTGTGTCAAATCAGCGCGGTTTCACCTACGACACGCAAGCGTACGGTGCGATCGTAGACCTGGCTTCAACGTTCTCGGGTAAGTTTGCGGAACATCGAATTGGCTGGGGGTTGAGTGTTCAACGCGCCTCGATCACAGAGCAGCGCAATGGCTCGACGACCAATCTTCTAAACGGTGAAACCAACAACGTTCTGATTGGCGAGGTATTTCCGGTACGCGATTTCCCCGAAACTAAAGTCGACGAAATCGCCCTGTATATCCACGACGAGATAACCATGGGCGCCTTCACCCTGATCCCCGGTCTGCGTTATCAGACCTACCAGCTCGACGCCAAAAACGACTCTATCTATGCCGCAGACAACCCCGGTAACCCGGCAGTGGATACCAGTGAATCATCTCTTGCACCCAAACTCGGCCTGAAGTGGATCATAAACCCGAACACCACTGGTTATATTCAGTACGCTCACGGGTTTCGCGCACCGCCGTTTGAAGATGTGAACATAGGTTTCGACATACCGCTGTTCAACTACCGTGCGCTGCCCAATCCGGCTCTCAAAGCCGAAACTTCCGAGGGGTTCGAAATCGGTTTACGTTTCGAGCAGCCAATCTATCGTCTGAGCGTCTCGCTGTTCGGTGCCGACTATGACAACCTGATCGAAACCCGTGCGAATCTTGGCCGCGAACCGGTGACCGACACACTGCTGTTTCAATCGCGGAATATCGACGAGGCCCGCGTATACGGTGCTGAAGTCGACTTCAATCTGAATCTTGACCACTGGGTTACTGGCCTTACTTTCGACGCATCGGCGAACTACACCCACGGCCAGAACCAGACCACTGATCAACCACTGAACACAATCGATCCGGCCGAACTGGTGACCGCATTTACATGGCAACCCAGACAATCAATGCGCTACGCATTGATCACCACCGTCGTTGCACCACAAACCCGGACCGACGATCCCGCAGGAACGCTCATTCAGACCGATGGATTCACGCTGGTCGACATGACCGCCAGCTACCAGATGTCGAATGGGATGAGCTTCGACCTGGGCATCTTCAACCTGTTCGATCAGACCTATTGGCGCTGGTCGTCGGTTCGCAACCGTCCACAGGACGACCCAATGATCGACTACCTGTCGGCACCAGGACGCTATGCCAGCGTGTCAATGCGAATGGTGCTGTGACCACATTCAATGTCCGGAAATACATTCTCAGGAGGTGACATGTCGCTAATGATCAAACGCCCCGCCCGATTGAGGGCTAAACCAGCACTGTATGCTGGCGCGTTGGTTCTGATGTTTTTTGCCACCCAGGTAGGGGCGGCAGCGCAAGTGCATGCAGCCGAAACAGCCCAGGGCAACATTGGTAAGGCAGGTTACGAGGCGTATTGCGCCGCTTGCCATCAGGCCAACGGCGAAGGCATGGCAGGCGTATTCCCACCGCTGAAGGCATCCGACTATCTGCTGGAGGATCCGGATCGTGGCATTCACGCCGTTCTGGCCGGCATGCAGGGCCCGCTTGAGGTCAGCGGTAAAACCTACAATGCGATCATGCCGCACCTGGCCTACCTGAGTGATGACTCGGTCGCACAGATTCTGACTTACGCTCTGACCAGTTGGGGTAACGATGGCGGCAGCATCAGCACCGAGCAGGTTGCCGCTTATCGCGCGACCTTGAGTGAAGGCGGTCTGGAAGGTGGTCCTCACCCCGGTCAGGCGGAAGCTGAAATGGCCTATTCCGGCGCACCCTCTCCGCTTGCTGGCGAAACCAGCACGACAATGGTGTCGACAGAAGGCCCAAACATGAGTGTTGAGGAGTTTTCTCATGCCACAAGGGTTTACTTCGAGCGATGTGCAGGATGCCATGGTGTGCTTCGTAAAGGCGCGACCGGCAAACCTTTGACCATCGACATCACGCGCGAAAAAGGCACACAGTACCTCCAGACGATGATCGCTTACGGGTCACCTGCCGGTATGCCAAACTGGGGCACCTCTGGAGAACTGTCAGACGCGGATATATCGGAACTGGCCCGATTTCTGCAGCACCCACCCCCTGAGCCTCCAGAATACGGTATGCCACAGATCCGGAAGAGCTGGACGCTGGCGGTACAACCGGATCAGCGGCCCACGCGTCCTCAGCACAAATACGATGTCGAGAACATGTTCGCTGTCACTCTGCGCGACAGCGGTGAAGTCGCGATCATCGATGGAGACAGCAAGAAAATCATCACCATCATCAAGACCGGTTACGCAGTGCATATCTCCAGACCATCCGCATCTTCACGATATGTCTACACCATCGGTCGCGATGCCAAGATCGATATGATCGACCTCTACATGAATCCTCCGGCGAAAGTGGCCGGGCTCAGAGTGGGTCTGGAGGCGCGATCAGTCGAAACATCCAAGTACAAAGGCTTTGAGGACAAGTATGCAGTGGCGGGATCCTACTGGCCTCCGCAATACGTAATCATGGACGGCGCTACGCTCGAACCGCTGAAAGTCGTGTCTACTCGCGGCATGACTGTCGATACCCAGGAATACCATCCGGAACCGCGGGTTGCGGCCATTGTTGCCTCACACGAGCATCCTGAGTTCATCATCAACATCAAAGAGACCGGTCTGATCAAGCTGGTGAACTACGAAGATATCGACAACCTGAGCGAAACCACCATTAACGCAGCCCGTTTTCTGCACGATGGTGGCTGGGATGCGTCGAACCGGTACTTCCTGACCGCCGCCAACCAGTCCAACAAGGTCGCCGTGGTGGATTCCAAGGAACGCCGTCTGACTGCCCTGATCGATGTCGAAAAGATCCCCCACCCGGGTCGCGGTGCAAACATCAAAGACCCTACCTATGGTCCGGTCTGGCTGACCAGTGCGCTTGGGAACGCCGACATCACGTTCATTGGAACCGACCCGGAGCGCCACAGCAAGCATGCGTGGAAAGTCGTGAGGGTTCTGCAGGGTCAGGGTGGTGGTTCGCTGTTTGTGAAGAGCCATCCAAAATCCACCAACCTGTGGGTAGACGCACCGTTGAATCCGGATGAGTCCATCAGCCAGTCAGTGGCGGTGTTCGACGTCAAAAACCTGGATAAAGGCTATGAGGTTCTACCGATCGCTAAATGGGCTGACCTCGGTCCTGGACCGAAGCGGGTTGTGCATCCCGAGTACAACAAGCGCGGCGATGAAGTCTGGTTCTCGGTGTGGAGTGGTCTTGCGGAAGAGTCCGCCATTGTGGTTGTGAACGACAAAACCCGTAAACTCAAACATGTGATCAAAGACAAACGGCTGATTACGCCGACGGGTAAGTTCAACATCTACAACACGGTGCACGACATCTATTAAACCGGTGTCGCCGGTGGGGTCGGGGTGACGCGTAGCGTAAACGGGCATAAATGTATGGACACTCCCCTGCACAGCCATAGAATGGCATTCACATCAGGGGAAATGTCCATCTTCGTGAACACGCCTACATTGCTTTGCACCACCAGTCGGATCACAGTGAAGTGACGCTTCAGGACTGGGGCGCGCTCGGCGAAATAATTGGCGGGATTGCAGTAATCGCCACACTCATCTATCTCGCCCAACAGATCCGCAATACCAACACCGCAACTCACCGGCGGGGATATTCAGACGGCGCCAGAGAAAATTCTGATTTCTGGATGTCTCTTGCACGCGACTTCGATCTGTATGAACTATACATCCGGATGCTCAGAGCACCGGAGGACCTGAGTCCCTCTGACATTGATCGTGCGTACCTGGTTCTCGATTCGTACCTGTCTCTGATGGAAGGCTACTTTCTGCACAATCGCCAATATCGTGAGCATCTGTCGCAGGAACGATGGTCGCGGATCCTGAGCCAGATCTTCAGCACTCGCGGTGGTGCAGGCTACTGGTTAAAGCGAAAGAGCTTTTTTCAGAACGAGTTCGTCGACTACATTGACTCACTGGACGTGAAGCCGCGTGTCAGGCCAGATGTTTCGGATCCGCGTATATGAAAACGTTGAACGCAGCCCAGGTTGGTTTTCATGTTTCTGATTTCGATGCCGTGCATGCTCGCCTGGTGGCATCACTGCGATCTGAGCGGAACCTGGGCAGGATCACGCCCATGCCACCATAGTTCCGGTGACGCAATCGGATCGGGCCACAGACGGTCCAGCGTATCCGCATCGTAGATCTCACCATTCCTGATAATCAGATCGAGCGCCGTGGTGTTGCGTATGTTTTTCAGCGGGTCCGCGGTCAGCACCAGAACGTCCGCAAGCTTTCCTGCTTCAATGGAACCGAGATCCTCACTCACGGCGATGTTCTGTGCACCACCGAGGGTTGCCATCTGCAGCACTTCACAGTTGCTGAAGCCACCGGCGGCCAGAGACCACATTTCCCAGTGGTAACCCAGGCCCTGTAACTGACCATGGGCACCCACCGTCACCTTGCCGCCTGCCCGATAAATTTTCACGGCCTGGGCCGCGAGCTCGGCAAAGTTGAACTCGCGATCGTGAAACCAGGAAGATCGCAGGGTTTCAGCCAGCAGCTGCGGCGGTATAAAACGCGTGAGCTTGGGATCATCATGTGGGTTTTCGCGGGTGTAGTACCAGTTTTCTGCCTGTGGCCCGCCATAGGCGACGATCAGGGTTGGCGTGTAGTTGATGCCGGTTCTTGCAACAAGTTGCACAACGTCCTGATACAGATTCTGCAGCGGAAAATTGTGTTCGTTCCCATGAAACCCATCAATAACATGGGTCAGGTCCAGCTTCATGTCCAACGAACCTTCGACGGTGGGCATCATCCGCAGCTTCTCTGCCGCCGCAACCAGCAACTGACGCTGCTTTCGATCACCAGCAAGATAGAACTTGAGATTGTGTAACCCGTAGTGCTGCTGGTGACGCATCAATATGCGTTCCGCCTGCGCCGCAGAACTGATCTGTGTGTTGCTGAATATCGCAGGTCCTGTGGAAAGCGTGCGTGGGCCAGTCATCAGCCCGGCATCGATCAGATCCTGATACGCCAGGATGTCGGTGGTTGAAGGTTGAACATCAAGACCGGTGGTGACGCCATAGGCAAGGTTCGCCTGAAGACTCCAGTTGTTGGTATCCAGAACACCCCGCAGCGGTCGATAGTGCGCATGCGTGTCGATGAACCCGGGTAACAGATACTTACCCGAAACATCTACGACCTTCGCACCCGGGGGGATTTCCAGGTCTTTACCAACTGCAGTAATCCGGTTGTTCTCGATCAACACCGTGGTCCCTTCAAGCCATGTTGTTTCTTCACCATCAATCGAACATCGCTGCGTCATTGGCAGCACGTTGCCACCAACCAGTGCAACGCTCCCCTCGGGCGAATGCCTGGGCAGGTAAACCATTATCGATGTTGAGCTGACTGCTTCGTGCTCCTCGCGAAGCACACTTTGCGTTTTTTCAGCTGATGAACCGTTTTTCGATTTACTCTCGTCGGTGAACTCAATCGTCTCCAGCGGACGTTGGTAAACATGTTGACCCACCGACCACACCAGATCACCGCCCGCGGTCCAGCCGAGCGTGTCTACACCGCTGTCGGTCAAACGGACAACTGGCAGACTCGGCGTGGTGAGATTGACTTCCAGATCGTTGAGATTCGGATTCACCAGGCGAAGCAGGTAAACCTGCCCTGCATGCAGGGCAAGCGCAAATTGTCCGTCCGGCGCAAGAGTCACATTCTCCGCCGCCACCACATCTTCGGCGTAATAGATGCCTGGACCAGTCACCGTAAGATGTTTGCGCCGGTCGGTCCCATCAAAACGCATGGACGTCAATTCGCCATCCTTGCGGCTGGCATAGATCCCCTGACTGAGATACACATAGATTCGATCCGGTTCCGGACCGAAGTGCGGATTGATCAGACCTCGCGCCACGCTCACCACACCACTGCTGCTGCCATCGGCCTTGACCCAGATCAGATCTGAGCCGATCGGCGGTCCAAAATCGTCTTCCCGGTAGAGTCGATCGGCTGCGGTTGCCCGCAGTGCAACGATCCGGTCACCACCCGGTGACCACACCGGTTCCGTGTAATACGCAGGGTGTTGGCTAACCTGTTGTGGTCTGCTGCCGGCACGAGCCCGCATGCGCCAGATGTGCCCCCCATCTGCCTGCCAGGTCACATAGCTCAGGTGTTTACCATCAGGTGACCAGGCGGGCTGAAACGCAGCCTGATCAGAGGGGCTGACCTTGTCCGTTTTACCGCTTTTGATCTCATGGATATACAGGTGGGTAAACGCCGAGAAGGCGATCCGCGAACCATCCGGTGAAATCGTCACGTCGCGCAGAACGCGAGCTTTAACTGGTCCCAGACCAAGCCGGTAAGGAAACTCCAGACTGGCGCCAACCTGTTGTTCGATCTGTGCGGTGAATGGGATCAGGACCAGATCACGCGTCGACATGTTCAGCCGATGTAAGCGCCCATCGGTTGTCAGAAATATCTCACTGCCCTCGGAGTTAAATGAATAACCCGGCAGCATGTCCCGTGTGAAGCGTGACTCCTGATCATCCTTTTCAACAGGATAGAGCAGCCATTCATCGCTCCCACTGACAAGATCGCGAAC
Source organism: Pseudomonadota bacterium (assembly GCA_027622495.1). Classification (GTDB taxonomy): domain Bacteria; phylum Pseudomonadota; class Gammaproteobacteria; order Pseudomonadales; family Azotimanducaceae; genus JAQBYL01. The sequence continues at coordinate 480 of JAQBYL010000130.1, read as the reverse complement.
CCGAAGACCCGTGCGCTGCTCAAAACGCGTTGCGTATACCAGCAGGTTCCCGTCCGGTGAAAGCAACGGTCGGAACGCGCTGCCCTGGGCCTGGGTGATCAGATCCATGCGCTGCTGTTTAAGGTCAAGCCGCGCAATCTGCCACTGGGGGAAACGCAGGTTGTAACCAAAACCACCGCGTTTGTGCGCGTAGTACAGATAACGTCCGTCTGGTGAGTACTGGGCACCGAGTGCGTTGGTGCGATTGCCTTTGGCGGTGTGGCTTTCGCTTGCGGCTTTGCTGAGTTGCACACCCGTTCCCCCATCAATGTGATAAGCCCACAGTTCATAGGTAGTCATCTGCCATGTCTTGCGCGACACCACAACATGCTCACCATCGGGCGACCAGACCGGTGAGGCAAACTCTCCATCACCTTTGTCTTTGCTCAGAGCACGGGCGCTGGATCCATCGGCATTCATGAGCCACAGATTGACCTGGCC
>JAQBYL010000129.1 GCA_027622495.1 Pseudomonadota bacterium | reverse complement strand
CTAGAATGGGCTGAAGATTGGTAAGACGGTCAGGTTTAACCAGGAGATACGCTCATGGCTCGATACGACAGTATTCTCGACACAATCGGTAACACCCCGTTGGTCAAACTGGGTCCGCTGGCGCCGCAAGGGGTGAACGTCTATGTGAAGGTTGAAGCGTTCAATCCCATGGGCTCGGTGAAAGATCGCATGGCGCTGGCCATCATTGAGCAGGCAGAAGCCGATGGGGATCTCAAACCAGGGCAGACGGTGGTTGAAGCCACCAGTGGCAATACCGGGATCGGGCTAGCCATGGTTTGCGCCCGCAAGGGCTATCCGCTGGTGGTCACCATGGCCGAGAACTTCAGCGTTGAGCGCCGCCGTCTGTTGCGGTTTCTCGGTGCCAGGGTGATTCTCACCCCGGCATCAGAAAAAGGCTCCGGCATGCTCGCTAAAGCCGTCGAACTGGCGCAGACCCACGGCTGGTTCCTGTGCAGGCAGTTTGAAAACCAGGCTAATGCTGATGTACACACACGGACCACCGCGCAGGAAATACTGCGTGATCTTGAGGGTGAAAGCGTCGACTGGTTTGTCACCGGTTTCGGAACCGGCGGTACCCTCAAAGGTGTGTCGCGTGGGCTGAAAGCCGCCAACCCGAAAACCCGGGTCATTGCCGCGGAGCCAGACAACGTACCGGTACTCAGTAGCGGCATACCGCAGCCGCGCGGCGCGGATGGTAGTGCGAATGCGAGCCATCCAAATTTCAGACCACACCTCATGCAGGGCTGGAGTCCGGACTTCATCTCAAACCTGACCGAAGAGGCAGTGCAGCTTGGTTACGTTGATGAAGTGATGGGGGTGGCCGGCAACGATGCACTGAATCTGGCCAGGGAACTGGCGCGTCGGGAAGGGATCTTCGTGGGAATAACCGCAGGTGCAACCCTGGCTGCAGCCCTGCAGATTGCCGCCAAAGCGCCGCCCGGCAGCAACATTGTCTGCATGCTTCCCGACACCGGTGAGCGGTATCTGTCGACACCGCTGTTTGCTGACATTGGCGAAGACATGAATGAAGAAGAGATCGCTCTGTCTCAGTCCACCCCACGCTTTCGTTTCGATGTGTCGCCGCCTGCGCCCACACCTGAGCCCGCACCCGGAGTTCCCGCACCCGGAATTGAAGAAGCACCCGTTCTGGTGGACGAGGTCGAAGCCGCGTTTGTAAACGAGTCTGTAGAACGCGAGCCGGTGCTGATGTTTGCGCTTGAGTGGTGTGAGTTCTGCTGGTCGGTGCGAAAGCTGTTTGCTGAACTCGACATCCCCTACAAGAGCGTTGATCTGGACTCGGTCGAATACCAGCAAGGTGACCGGGGGGCAAGATCAGAGCCGTTCTGGCCGCACAGACGGGTGCCAAAACCATTCCACAGATTTATGTCGGCGGTCAGCATATCGGTGGATGCACGGAGTTGTTCGATGCGTTCAAAGACGGGTCGGTACCGCAGACCCTGGATCGAATCGGCGTAGCCTACGACAAGACTAACGACGTGGACCCCTACAATCTGCTGCCCTCGTGGTTACATCCACGGCAGAGCGCTTGAGCGGCTCATACAGGAGAAAGTGAGATGAAAGCACTGGATGTCCCTGTCATCGACATTGCCCGGCTCGATTCACAGACCACCCTCGCCGAGCTTGATCGAGCCTGTCGGGAATGGGGGTTTTTTCAGATCGTCAATCACGGTATCGATCAGCAGGTGCTGAACGCACTGACCTCAAGCATGGACCGGTTTTTTTCTCAGACCACGGCGAACAAACGAAAGATTTTGCGAACCGAGAAGAATCCCTGGGGGTTTTACGATCAGGAACTCACCAAAAACATCCTCGACTGGAAGGAGATCTACGACTACGGGCCGGCAGACGGCGCTGATCTCAAGCCGCAGTGGCCGAGCGGGGATGAGGGTTTCAGGCATGCGATGATCGACTACTACGCCGCGTGTGAAACGCTGGCGTTTCGTCTGCTGGGTGCGCTTTCGACTAATCTGGGTGTGGATCAGAGCGTTCTCGGCGACGGTTTCAGACCGCAGCATTCAAGCTTTGTGCGACTCAATTACTATCCTGTGTGCCCGGAGCCGGTACGGCCAGAGGGTTTGGATCTGCCTTCAAAAGGCCATCTCGGTATCAACCATCACACCGATGCGGGCGCGTTGACGATCCTGTTGCAGGATGACCAGCCAGGTCTGGAAGTTCTGAAGGAAGGTATCTGGTATCTGGTTGAACCCATGCAAGGGGCGCTGGTGATCAACATTGGCGACATTGTTCAGGTGTGGTCCAACGATCGCTACAAGGCTGCGCTGCATCGGGTGATCGCGAGCAAGGACGAACGGCGTTTCAGTGCGCCGTTTTTTTTCAATCCTTCATACGCAACAGACTACGCGCCCCTTCGCTCGGTCGTCTCAGACGCAACACCGGCACGTTACCGACCCATCAACTGGGGCGAGTTTCGCGCGGGTCGGGCGGCCGGTGACTATGCGGACTACGGTACAGAGATACAGATCAGTCATTATCAGGTGGGTTGAGGCAAGCAACGATGTCGTTCATCGAAACGATCAGCGCAGAAGACGCAAGCGACGTGGTAATGGATATGTACACCCGTCAACAGGCGGCGATGGGTTACCTGCCCAACTATGCAAAGGTCTTCAGTTTAAGGCCTGAAGTGATGAATGCATGGGCTAATCTCATCAGCACCGTGCGAGGCAACATTGACCGACGGCGTTTTGAGCTGGTCACGTTTGCAGCAGCGCACGAAGCAGGTAACACCTATTGCACACTGGCCCACGGCAAAGTGCTGATTGATGAGTTCCTGAAGTCGGATGAATTGACGCGGATTGCGCAGGGGAGCGGGTCGGATGCTCTGAGCGATGATGAAGTTGCGATCATGAAGTTTGCTCGAAAAGTTGCCCGGGATGCATCAAGCGTTACCAGCGAAGATGTGCAGACCATCAAGGCCTGTGGTCTGGATGATGCGGATGTCTTCGATATTGTTGCGGCCGTTTCCGCAAGAGCTTTTTTCACCAGGATGCTCGATGGTCTTGGCGCGGTCCCCGATCGTGCATATAAAGCGCTCGATACCGATCTGCTCGATGCTCTGACGGTTGGGCGTGCGGTGGGTGATTCGCCACTCGAGTATCTGCCAGAATAGATCTCATAACACCTGGAAAACATTTCTAACAAAGCAAGCAGGAGGGCGCGTGTTTTACGAACTTAGACAGTATCGGATTTTCCCGGGCAAGATGGATGAATGGCTGAAGGTGATGGAACAGGAGATCATTCCGTTCCAGGTCGCTCAAGGTATGGTCATTACCGGCAGTTATCGCGGTGAGGAGGACGATTCGGTGTATGTGTGGATGCGCAGATTCGAATCCGAAAGCGATCGGGAAAGACTTTATAAAGCCGTCTACGAAAGTGACAAGTGGAAGAACGATATCGGCCCGCGGCTGGGTGTGCTGATCGATCGCGATGCCATCAGCGTAACCCGCATCAAGCCGACACCCATATCGGTTGCGCAATAAAGCCAGACCATCGGCCATGAAAAGGTTTTTGCTGGCAAGAACTGTGCTGGCTGTTGTGGCGCTGTCTGCGGCCTTCGGCTATGCAAAAGATCAGTGTGATCCGGGCAAACCCTATCAGGGTCCCGCACCCAGGTCTGCACTCAAGGCTGGCTGGCTGCCTGCCAATTCCCGGGTTGAGATGCCTGAGTTCACCTCCCAGGTGCTCGATGAGAAGTTTCTGGAGATCCGCGTGAAGCTTCCGGCCACAGCGGGAACAGTGCTGCTGGTCGATCCCCGGCGTGGAAGCTGGACCAGGAATTTCGGCACCGATCAGGATCAACCGGTGTTCTGGTGGGCGAGCGTCGGAAAGCTTGTTACTGCGGTCGTCATCCACCAGATGATTGAAGAGGGTTCTCTCGCCCATGCCAGTACCTTGAATCGGTGGTTTTCAGACTGGCCGCTGGGTGAGCAGATAACGATCGATGATCTTCTGGCGCATCGCAGTGGTATCTTCAGCTTCAATACCGACAAAAAATTCCGCGATGAGCGTGGTTACCATTCCCCTCAGGAGTTGCTGGACATCGCCACACGGCATCGTCCGGACTTCTGCCCCGGGACCAACTGTTACTACAGCAACACTGGTTATGTACTGCTTGCCATGATCGCACAGCAGATCGATGGTCAACCGTTTCATGAAATTGTCGAGCAGCGCATTGCCATACCGCTGCGGCTGGCCAGCCTGATAGTGGTGACACCGGGTATGCAGATCCCCCATGTCATCCTGCCGGCAGACGACGACAGAACAACTCTGGATGAAATTGCCACCGTACATGGGGCTGGTGGAATCGTTGCCAACGCGAAAGACATGCTGGTCCTGCTGAATGCGATCCTCACCGGCCGGATTGTCGGCTCGTCTGAACTCCTGACAATGTTCGACACACTCACGCCAATGTTCAACACACCGCTGAGCTACGGCCGCGGTGTAATGGTGATTGATGTGCCGGATGCAGACAAGCCAACCACCTGGCTCGGCCACATCGGCGGCGCCCCGGGGGCCAAAGCCCTGGTGATCTATGATGCGCCGCGGCGGGTCTGGGTAGCCGTTGCAGTCAATCGTGTTTCCCCGGTGGAGGCGCTTGTTAACATGCTGCTCAAGCAGCTGGACGAGCTGGATCAGATCTGATTTTGATTTGCCTGCAAACATAGATGGACATCAGACTTTTTCTCGCAGGTTGCGTGGTTCTCTTCGGACCGCTGTTGTTCATTGGTTATGAGCTTCACCAGAGCAACCGGATTGCCGTGGCCAACAACTATCAGGCAAGGGCTGAGCAGAGCACTGACATGCTGCTGTTCCTTGCCCGGTCGGACTACGTGGATCTGGTGCAGCAACTCGACGATCTGGGTTGGCCGGATAACCCCCAGACTCTGTCGCGGCTGCCACCGGCGAGTTTGCGGACGCTGCTGCTGATCGAAGCGGCGCGATGGACGCAGTTCGACAATCTGCACTACCAGTACCAGCAGGGTCTGGTGGATGAAGAGTTTTATAACCTGGGGTTCAGGACGCTGGTCAGAGTCTATGGTCCGGCCTGGAGAGCGCTCGGCCAGCCAGGCCTTTACCGTGAGAGTTTTGCTTCTGATCTGGAAGCGATACTGGAAAATACTAACCCATGAATGCGGCCCATCCTACCCCACGCTGGACGCTGTCCAACGGACATGTACAAACCATCTGTTCCAGTACCTGGCGAAGATTCAAACAGCAGCGAACAGCCCAGGACTTCCAGCGAAACGCATCCCGGGAGATCATCGATGTGCTCGATGGTATTCGGCTGCAAGTCTGGCGCAGTGATGTCAGCCCGACGGCACCGGCGGTGGGAATTCTGCACGGCTGGTTAGGTTCGGCCCAGTCCGGCTATGTGCTGTCTGCGGCCATGCGGTTGCAGCAGGCCGGTTTCAATGTAGTGCGGATCAACCTGCGTGACCATGGCGATACCGCAGGTCTTAACAGGGAGTTGTTCAATTCAGCCCGGATCAATGAAGTGATCGCCCTGGTCCGCAAGCTTGCAGATGGCTACAGCCAATTCGGCTTGATGGGCTTTTCGCTGGGGGGGAATTTTGCATTACGCGTTGCGCGTGCGACCAACCTGCCGACCCTTGCCATCTGTCCGGCGATCGATCCGGCCTTGACCATGCAGTGCATCGACACCGGCCTTGCGGTCTATCGTCTGTACTTTCTGCGCAAATGGCGTCGAGCGCTGGCAGCCAAAGCGGCTGCCTTTCCACAGGCCTTTGACTTCGACCAGGCGTTGCGTCTGACCACAGTAGCGACGCTGACTGATCTGTTCGTTGATCGTTTCAGCGAGTTTGCAACTACTGCCGAATACTTCAGCCACTACGATCTGCGTGGTGACGCGCTTGCCGGGGTGAATGCACTCATTGTTGCGACCCGGGACGATCCGGTGGTGCCGCACAGTCAGTTTGCCGGCCTGCCTGCAAGCCTTGCCATCGATCTGCTCGAAACCGGCGGGCATTGCGCGCTGTTGAAAAACTGGCGGCTTGAGACCTATTGCGACGATGTTGCAGAGCGCTACTTCCGTGAGCGACTTCCTGCTTGACGCCGGGTACCACATCCCTATGCTCGGCTGATCAAAGAGGGCGGGGTAAGGGTGCCATGCTGACTGACGAGCAGAAGTTTCTCTTCGATCTGGAAGGATACCTCGTTATACCTGGTGTACTGAGCGACGCACAATGCAGCGCACTGCGCGATGAGGCCGATCGGGTCTGGCCGCGGCAGGCATCTGATGGCACCTTCCGCCGTTTTGAAGACATCAGCCTCTGGGGCCAGAGTTTTGTCGACCTGATGGATCACCCGAAAGTGCTGCCGGTTCTGATCGAGTTGATCGGCTCGCGTCTGCGCATTGATCACGACTATTGCATCTTCATGCGCCAAGGCGATGCGTCCATGCCTGTCCACGGCGGGCCGCGCCGTATTGAAACCGATCACTGGTACTACTACTCAGACGGAATCATGCGAAACGGCCTGACGGTTGCGACCTATGCGCTCAACGATAGCAAAGAAGGCGATGGCGGTTTTGTGTGCATACCGGGCAGCCACAAAACTAACTTCATGCAGAACCTGCCGGAATCTGTGCGCAACCATGATGTGCAGCCGCACTACGTGCGCAACCCGCCGATCGGTCGCGGCGATGTCCTTATATTTACTGAAGCGCTGATGCATGGCACCCGCGCCTGGTGCGGTAACGCCGAACGCCGCGCACTGTTGTACAAGTACAGTCCACCGCACAGTACCTGGCGGATCAAACCCTACGACCTTCTGAACTACCCGCACGCAACACAACAGCAGCGGCGCCTGATGGCACCGCCATCAGTAGAGAAACATCCGCGTGTGGTTAGCAACGAAGGGTCTGATCAGCCGTAGAGGATCAACTCGGTACAGCGAAACGCTGCCAACCGCTTGCCGGCTTCGTTGCTGATGATCGCATCCCACACCTGTGTGGTTCTACCACCGTGCAACATCTGTGCCTTGCAGATCAGGCGGCCTGATGTCACCGAGCCGATCAGGTTGCAGCTCAGATCAATGGTGGTAAAGCCGATCGCGTTAACCGGCAGATGAGCGATACAGCCCCAGCCGCTGGCGGTGTCGGCGAGAGCGACCACACTTCCCGCATGAACGGCGTTGTGGGCAGGATTCAAGTGGTCATGCGTGATCTTAAGGCTCACCTGGATTGCCTTGTCACCGACCCAGTCCATCTCCATCCCGAGCAGAGCTGGCAGAGATTCGGCGTGCTTGCGATAGGCCTGGATGGCCGCCTCTTTGGTCATCGGTCAATCCTTACTGCGCGGTCTGACGACAAAACCGGGAGAGTGCCGCCGTGCCAGTTACTTCGCGCACTCTTCGTGAACTGAAGGAAGGGTTCAGTAGGCGAGTCTACCGTACAGCTCCTCGAATGGATCCATCACCCGCTCCTGGTAAGCGGGCCGCATGCGCAGACTCTCATACCAGCGCCAGACGTTGGCTGGCCGCTCCACCGTCAGACCCATTTCAAAGTAGCGGTACAGGGATGTCCCGGCCGGGATGTCCGCCATGGTGAGAGCGTCGCCTACCAGAAAGGCGCGACCGTCGAGCTGGTCATCGAGTGTGCGATACAAAACCGTGAGCTCCTTGATCGTAGCTTCGATTGCGGCGTGGTTGCGTTGCGTTTCGGGTGTCCGGTAGTAACCCCAGAACAGACGGCCGAACGCTGGCATCAGGCTGTTGGTTGCCCACTCCATCCATTGATCGGCGATGGCCCGTTCACGCGCCTCCACAGGCCACAGACCAGCGGGACTGTAGGTTGCTGCGAGGTAGCGGATGATGGCGTGGGATTCCCACACCGTGGTGGGGCCGTCAGTCAGCACCGGAACCCGACGATGCGGGTTGAGCTGGCCGAATGTGTCTGTGTCCAGACCGCCGAATGTGCCGCCCAGGTTGCTGTGTTGGTAGGGCAGGCCGATCTCATCGAGCAGCCACAGCACCTTCTGCACGTTGTAGGAGGTATGCCGACCGTACAGATGAATCATGGCGCGGAGCATAACCAATAAACATTGCAGGTCAAACAAAGCAAACAATATGTAATATACATTTGACATTGACAAAATGTTGGATAACTATTACACATAGTCAAATAAACCACACTTTATGAAATCAATCTGCCAGGCGCTGGAAAATCCAGCGGGGAGTCAAAAATGAACGATTTGCCGCTGTTTCCCGTCGCCTTCACCGTGGTGTGGGTCTGTGCGGCCCTTGTGTGCATCGGGATGATCTTCCGGCATACAAAGAAAGCCGGGTTGATGAAAGAGCATGCCATGTTGATGGGGGCCATTGCGCTTGCGGCACTGGCGCCCTGCACCGCGCTGATTGTGTATGCAGTCAGTGGCAGCTTTTCGTTTTTCGGCGTTGGAATTCAGGGCGCGTTCGCCGCATTTCTACTCGTTGGGGCCTGGCGCGCCAGGTGGCATCGGCAGGATCCACAGCGGCATGTGTCCTCCATGGCATTCAAAGAGAAAAGTGCCTTTCTGGTGTTGCTCGCCCTGTTGGTCGTATTCACTGGTTATTACTCCATTCTGCTGTCCGCGGGTCTCGGCGTATCCGTTGGCGTGTTCATTGGATCGGTGGTTATGCTGGTGATCATCATGATCATTGGCCATGCCGCCCTTGCCCTGTTTCATGCTCCGGTCGAAGAGGTGGATCAGGCGCTGGATGAGCGCGATGTTGCTGTGGAACGCTTGAGCATCCGGAATGCCTACTACCTGCTTCTGGCAGGTATCTGGGTGATCCCTGTGATGGCGTTGGCTGACTTGTCAGGCCTGCTGATTGCCAACGCGGCATTCGCGGTCATTCTGATTTCTGAACTCGTCTACTACACCTCCATGGTGACCTACTACCGTCGTGGTGCAATCTGATGGCTAAAACCAGAAGCAGAGTCACCAACACGCTGCGTGCGCGGCGTTTCGCACACGGTGAAATAACCCAGGCAGAGCTGGCGCGGCAGATTGGCGTGACACGGCAGACAATCATTGCCATCGAACAGGGCAAATTCAGTCCGACACTGGAATCCGCGTTACGGCTTGAACGGGTGTTCGGTGTGCCGGTGAGCGAGATATTCAAGCTTCTGGAGGATCTTGAAGAGGAGTGAGACGAGTGATGACCGGGCTGGTTTATCAAACCCCCACGCGGGCGTTATGCTCCCATCACGTGTTCGTCCTTTCAGGAGTAAGCAATGATCGAAACGGTAACGCCGGAAAGCGTTGGCATGTCTTCAGCCCGGCTCGCGCGGGTGGATGCCTGGCTTGAACGCCAGGTCGCGCAGGAACGGCTTGCCGGTGCCAGTGTGCTGATCGGTCGGCGCGGGCAGCCGGCCTATTTCAACTGTGCGGGTCGTGCTGATATCGAGAACGGCAAAGCGTTCGATGACGACACCATCGTGCGGATCTTCTCCATGACCAAGGCGGTGACTACGGTTGCTGCGATGATGCTCTACGAGGAGGGTGCGTTTCAGCTGGACGATCCAATCGCACGCTACCTGCCGGAGTTCCGCGACACCCGGGTGTGGACTGGTGGGGATGCGGACGCAACTGAAACCATGCCGATGGAAATCCCGATCACGGTGCACCACCTGATGACTCATACATCGGGTCTGACCTATGGGTTCATGCGCACCAACCCGGTGGATCGCATGTACCGGCAGCAGGGCATGGAGTTCCCGGGGGGTGCCGATACGCTTGCCGGGTTAGTTGAACGTCTCGCGCAGATCCCCCTCATCTGTCAGCCGGGTACTGAATGGAATTACAGCGTCTCCATCGATGTTCTGGGTCGGCTGGTCGAGGTCTGGTCAGGTATGAGTCTGCAGGCTTTTTTTACCGAACGACTGTTTCAACCACTGCGCATGACAGATACCGGCTTTCATGTCCGTGAGGCCAATCACCATCGTCTGGCCGCCTTGTATGCGCCGCTTTCCGGTGGCGACATGAGCACGGTTGCTGCGGGCGTGGTGGATCAGTTTGCAGAAAAGCC
>JAQBYL010000128.1 GCA_027622495.1 Pseudomonadota bacterium | reverse complement strand
TCCTGGCCAGTGAGGGCATGTCGCGATCATGGCAGCTACGCGCCAATCACCGCAGTCCCCGCTACACGATGCGCATATCGGATCTGCCAGTCGTGAGGTGAGCGCGCACGTTCGCTATGAATTACGAGTTCAAGGGTACGGCCTTAGCCTCAGGACTGGTACATGACGCTTGACAAGTTCCCATTTCGGTAACATATCGAGAAAGGTTCCCGATGAGGGAACTTCGTGAGGCTGTATGCGGATCCTGTCGAGACGAACCCTTGTGAAATACTGGACCAAGCATGCGGCGGCGAAAGCCCCGCTTCAGTTCTGGTACGCTGAAGTCGAGCGGGCACAATGGGAGCGCCCGCAGGACGTTAAGGACATGTTTGGTGCATCGGTGGACTTCGTGGGCGACAGCAGGATCGTGTTCGACGTCGGCGGCAACAAGTTCCGTCTGGTCGCCCGCGTTGTGTACGGCCCGTACTACCGCGTGATGATCAAGTTCATTGGGACCCACGCAGAATATGACAAGATTGACGTAGCCAAGGTCTAGGTAAAATAGGAAAGAACACATGGAACTCCGTGCCATTCGAACCGATGAAGATCTGGATTGGGCGCTTGTGGAAATCGAGCAATATTTCGATGCACCGCCGGCGCCTGGAACAGAAGAAGCCGATCGCTTCGACATCCTGACCGATCTCATCGAAGCCTACGAGACCCGTGAATACCCAATCGAAGCGCTCGATCCGATCGAGACGCTGAAGGTCTTCATGGACATCAAAAAGAAGAAGCAGAGCGATCTGGCAGAGCTGGTTGGCGGCAAGCCCCGCGCGTCAGAAATCATGAACCGCAAGCGTCCACTGACACTGCGCATGATCCAGAAGATCAACACCAGCTGGAAAATTCCTGCTGCATCACTGATCGCACCCTACCACCTCGAGGCCAACGGCGAGAGGGCCTGATCCCCCCTCCCAGAGTGCTCAATTTGCAGGCAAACTCATGGGGTGACTGCGCTGGCGGTACCACATGGTTGACATATTGATCATTCTCGGGATTAATCGTGGTCAAAGTTACCGGCAATCAGGCCTCGTACTCTCTTTGAGTCGCTATATGCGATTTAGGGGAGGCGGGGCTTTTTTCGTTTAAGGCACCACATTGAAACGTGAAATTGACCTTGGCATCCTGTTTTCACGCTCCGGCACCTATAGTCTGTTGGGTGAGGCAAGCCTTACTGGTGCGCGCAAGGCAATTGCGCAGGTCAACTCCGATCCGGAGTTTGACTTGGCATTTCGTGCCGTGGAACGTGATCCGAAGGGCAATGTCGATGACTACGCGCCACTATGCGAACAAATCCTGCGCGAAAGCAGTGCGCGTCATATAATTGGCTGCACTACGTCATGGAGCCGCAAGGAAGTGATACCATCGCTGGAACGTGCAGATGGCGCGCTTTGGTATCCCGTGCCGCATGAAGGTTTCGAGACATCGGATCGGATCGTTTATACCCATGCCTGCCCGAACCAACATCTGGTGCCATTGCTGGATCATGCATTTGCGCGGCACGGCACCAACAGCTACCTGACCGGGTCGAATTACATCTGGGGATGGGAGATGAACCGGCTGGCGCGCGAGGTCGGGATACGAGCGGGCGGGTCAGTTCTTGGTGAACGCTATTTGCCGCTAGGAGCGACCGATGTGACGAGGATTGTGGCCGAAATTGGAGAGATGCAGCCGGATTTTGTGCTGAACCAGCTGATAGGACCGTCGCAATATGCGTTCTTGCTGGCTATGGCGGATCTGCGCGCACGTGACCCATATTTTGCGCAGGGCAATTGCCCTGTGTTATCGTGTAACCTTACAGACTGCGAATTGCCCGCGATTGGTGCAGCTGCCGAAGGTGTTATTGCGGCTGGGCCGTGGTTTTGCGGAATGCCTGATCTTGCAGAGGGCGTGGAGCGCAATTTCGGATCGTCATTTGAGGTGGTGGCCCATGCCTCGGTGATAATGCTGGCACGCTTGCTACACGGCCGTCCGGGCGCCGAAAACTGGCCGCTGGCGCAATTGCTGGCCCTCCCTCAGCCTTCAGCGATGGCAATTAATGCGCGTACGCACCACACCAGACTGCCTGTAGTAATTGCACAGGTGCAGGGTGGTGTTTTTGTGCCATTGAAAATCATGGGCCCAGTTGAAGGTGATCCGTACCTTACGCTACGCTCGGAAACCCCGCGTCCAGCCCTACGAATGGTGCCATGATCCGCCGGTTAAATATCCCAGATCTCGGTGGCGCGCATGCTGCGATCTTGCACCGGCCACATGCGACCGTGGTCGCCTTGACTCGCCAACTGGAGGCGATTGGACTTAACGTCAGTAGCTACTGGCCTGATCTGCCGGTCGCTGCACGCAGCAGCGACTACCTGTTTCTGGACGTCGATACTGCCTATAACGAACAGTTCCCATGGCCGCCAGGGCGGGCCCCGGTACCCACTATCGCACTTGTGGGGTCAGAGGCACCTGGGCGTATCGAATGGCTGATGAATTTTGGCGCTGACGCACAGATTTTGAAGCCTGTGGGCACTAGCGGTGTCTATTCCGCCTTGCTGATAGCTCGCGCGACTTTCGATTCGCGCGCAGAGATGGCTGACAGCATCGCCAGCTTGCGTACGCGGTTGGGTCAGCGGCAGACCGTAGTACGTGCGGTGGCGTTGCTCGCCTCACGGGGCAAATCGGAAGATGCGGCTTATGATCAGCTGCGCGCTATGGCGATGGCATGGCAGATCAGTTTTGAGGATGCAGCAGAACGTATCGTCGCCAACGCCAGACACCAGGAGAGTGAGCATGGTTGATATCGCTGTGGTCTCTGGTGCGCCTGCGGGTATATTGCGGCGGTTGTTCCGCCGGAAGTTGGCGTTGTTCGGTTTCGCGATCATTTTTATCGTTGTAGGCAGCGCGATCTTTGCACCCTGGTTGGTACGCTACGGCCCGAATGAGCAACTCTTCGACGGGTTGACCTTGCAAGGTGCGCCCATGCCACCTGGCGGTGACTTTCTGATGGGCACCGACCTATTGGGGCGCGATCTTTTTAGCCGAATTTTATATGGTGCACGCACTTCGCTGATCATAGGCGTGATCGCAAATGGAGCCGCGTTGATCATCGGCACACTAATCGGCCTGACGGCAGGCTTTATGCGTGGCTGGATTGGATCAGTACTGATGCGCTTTACCGATCTGATGATGGCCTTCCCGGCGCTTTTGCTGGCAATCTGTCTTGCGGCGATTTTCCAACCTTCGTTGTGGATTGTGGCGATGGTTATCGCACTGGTGAACTGGGTGCAGACAGCACGTGTCGTCTATACTGAAACGACCAGCCTCTCGGAGCGCGAATTTATTGCTGCGGAACGCACGTTGGGCGCGTCACAATCGCGCATCCTGTTCAAACATATCCTGCCGCATCTGGTGCCAACGCTGATTGTCTGGGGTACTTTGGGTATTTCAGTGACTGTACTTCTAGAGGCGACCTTGAGCTTCCTTGGTGTCGGAGTGCAGCCACCCATGCCAAGCTGGGGCAATATCATCTTCGAAAACCAGACCTATTTTCAGGCCGCACCGTGGCTGGTGTTTATCCCCGGTACCGCCATCCTGCTGCTGGCGCTTGCATTTAACCTCGTAGGTGATGCCTTGCGCGATGTACTGGACCCCACGCAAAGAGGGCAGGATTGATGGCCGGATATCTGTTTAGGCGCATATTTCAGGCGGTACTGATCCTGCTTGGTGTCAGTTTCATCACCTTTGTGCTGCTTTACGTGCTACCCGCTGATCCAGTGCGCCAGATTGCCGGACGGGCCGCAACGGCCCAGACGGTGGAGAATATCCGCCAGCAGTTGGGTTTGGACCAGCCGTTTCTGGTGCAATATGGGCGCTATCTTGGCGGGTTGATCCAAGGCGATATGGGTCGCAGCTATTTGCAGAAGACTGAAGTGGCGTCACTGATCGCCTCTCGCCTGCCCGCGACTTTGCTCCTTATGGCCGGCGGTATTGCCTGCGAATTACTGATCGGCCTAACCTTTGGCGTAATTGCCGCAATCTATCGCGGTCGCTTACTAGATCAGGGGCTGATGGTGACCAGCTTTGTGGCGGTTTCGGCCCCGCAATTCGTGGTCGGCCTTCTGCTGTTATATGTCTTTGCGGTCCAGCTAGGCTGGTTCCCAATCGGCGGCTACGGCACATTTGAGCACCTGGTCCTGCCTTCAGTAACGCTGGGTATAATGGGTTCGGGCTGGTATTCGCGGATGATGCGATCATCCATGATCGAGGTGCTGCGTCAGGATTACATCCGCACCGCGCGTGCCAAGGGGCTAACCCGCGCGCGTGTTCTTACCCGTCACGCCTTGCCCAATGCCATCCTGCCGATCATCGCCATGATCGGGATTGATATCGGTATCTTCATGGGCGGGCTTGTCGTTGTCGAAAGCGTGTTTGGCTGGCCTGGCATCGGCCAACTGGCATGGCAGGCGATCCAGCGCGTCGATATTCCGATCATCATGGGGGTCACAATGGTGTCGGCCACCGCAATTGTACTGGGCAACCTTTTGGCAGACGTCATTACCCCCTTCATCGATCCGCGCATCAAGATGCGGTGAAGCAACCAACCTCAACAACAGGAAGATCGTTATGAAAAAACTGCTTTGTTCGACTGCACTTATCACTGCTATGGCGTTGCCAGTTGCGGCGCAGGATTACACGCCTGACCCGAAGGCAACGCCAGGCGGGATGATCACCATCACGTATAAGGATGACGTTGCCACGCTCGACCCTGCCATCGGCTATGACTGGCAGAACTGGTCGATGATCAAATCCTTGTTCGACGGGCTAATGGATTACGTTCCCGGCACCACCGATTTGCGCCCTGGACTGGCCGAAAGCTATACCGTATCCGAGGATGGCACCGTCTTTACTTTCACCCTGCGCAAAGGCGTAGTATTCCACAATGGCCGTGAGATGACGGCGGAAGATGTGAAATATTCGTTAGACCGTGTGACCTTACCTGCAACGCAATCGCCCGGCGCGGGGTTCTTTGCATCAATTGTCGGGTTCGACAAAATCTCGAACGGGGAAGCCGAGACCTTGTCCGGGGTTGAAGTCATTGATCCGCTCACAGTGCAGATCACCCTGTCACGGCCTGATGCCACGTTCCTGCATGTGATGGGGCTAAACTTTGCCTCAGTCGTTCCGCAGGAAGTTGTGGAGGAAATGGGCGACGATTTTGGCAAAAACCCGGTCGGCACTGGTGCGTTCAAGCTGACCGATTGGACCATCGGCCAGCGCGTTGTCTTTGAAAAGAACGCCGATTACTGGCGCGAAGGTGTTCCATATCTGGACGGAGTCACCTTCGAGGTCGGGCAGGAGCCAATTGTTGCGCTATTGCGCCTACAACAGGGGGAGGTTGATGTGCCAGGTGATGGCATCCCACCAGCCAAGTTTGTTGAGGTGATGAACAACCCTACACAGGCGGCCCAGGTTGTCGAAGGCGGACAGTTGCACACCGGCTATATCACTTTGAACGTGGGTATGGCTCCTTTTGATCAGCTGGCCGTGCGCGAGGCCGTGAACATGGCGATCAACAAAGACCGGATAACGCAGATCATCAATGGGCGTGCCGTGCCGGCGACCCAGCCGCTGCCACCCAGCATGCCTGGCTATACCGAAGGTTTTGACGGTTTCGCCTATGACGTTGAGGGCGCGATTGCTAAACTGTCAGAGGCAGGGCTTGAGGATGGTTTTACTACTCAGCTTTACGTGATGAATACCGACCCCAACCCGCGGATTGCCCAGGCGATCCAGCAGGATCTAGCTGCAATTGGCGTGACGCTAGAAATTCGCAGTCTGGCACAGGCCAATGTGATCGAGGCCGGTGGTGCAGGCGAGGCGCCGATGATCTGGTCCGGTGGCATGGCATGGATTGCGGATTTCCCTGATCCGTCGAACTTTTATGGTCCCATCCTAGGCTGTGCTGGCGCAGGTGAAGGCGGCTGGAACTGGTCAAAATATTGCAACGAAGAAATCGACGCCATGGCGATTGAGGCGGATAGTTTTATTAATCCCGCAGCGCCTGAACGACTTGCAATGTGGTCGCAGGTTTATCAGGACGTGATGGCAGAAGCACCTTGGGTGCCGGTGTTCAACGAACAGCGCTACACGATGAAATCCGCGCGGATGGGCGGCGATGACGCGCTTTACGTCGATCCAGTTTCGATTCCGATTAACTACGACTACGTCTACGTGACCGAGTAAATCTGATGTGCAAGAACTGCGACTACACAATCCACGGGGCGCAGCACCATTTCGGCTGGGACAATTCGATTGCCCCAGTCGAAACGGTTGCACCGGGATCAACGATCCTGTTTCAATGCCAGGATTCTTCGGCGGGCCAGCTTGGCCCGTCAAGCAAGGTGGCCGATGTTACTGCACTGGATTTCGGCAAGATTAATCCAGTATCCGGCCCGATCTATATCGATGGGGCGGAACCCGGCGATGCGTTGAAGATCACGCTACAGGATTTTGCACCTAGGGTGCAGGATGGGTCGGCTTGGGGCTGGACCGCTAATATCCCCGGTTTTGGCCTGTTAGCGGATCAGTTCAACGATCCAGCGCTAACGATCTGGAAATATGACTCGGTCAACCTGGCACCGGCGTTGTGGGGTCAGCATGGCAAAGTCGCACTGAAGCCATTCACCGGTACCATAGGCGTGGCACAGGCCGAACCCGGCCGACATTCCATCGTTCCACCGCGCCGGACGGGGGGTAATCTGGACATCCGCGATATTGCCAAAGGCACGGTGCTTTACCTGCCAGTGGAGGTAGCGGGGGCACTTTTTTCCGTGGGCGACACCCATGCCGCGCAAGGCGATGGCGAGGTATGCGGCACGGCCATCGAAAGCCCGATGGATGTAACCCTGACCCTTGATCTGGTAAAAGGCGCAAACCTGAAAATGCCACGTTTCACTACTCCAGGTCCGGTCACACGGCATATCGATGCTGATGGTTATGAGGTAACGACAGGCATCGGGCCAGACCTGATGACCGGCGCACGGCAGGCCGTGGAACAGATGGTCGATTTGCTGTGCGCGCAGCACGGGATGGCGGCCGTTGATGCCTATATGCTGGTGTCAACCTGTGCTGATCTGCGGATATCAGAAATTGTCGATATGCCCAATTGGGTTGTGTCGTTCTATTTCCCACGCTCGGTTTTCGCATGACCATAACTAATCCGTTACTGTCCGTGCGCGATCTGACCGTCTCGGTCCGAGACAGAGGTGTAATGAAACCACTTGTCTCGGGCCTAAGTTTTGATCTGAGAGCTGGCGAAACACTGGCTATTGCAGGGGAAAGCGGGTCAGGGAAATCAATCACCTCGCTGGCGTTGATGGGGTTGCTACCGAACAATGTGACGGTGACGTCTGGGCAGATGCTGCTGGGCGACACTGATCTGGCCCAGATGAGCGAGAACCAGATGCGGCCCTTGCGCGGGGCGCAAGTAGCGATGATCTTTCAGGAACCGATGACATCGCTCAACCCAGTTCAGACTGTCGGTACGCAGTTGATTGAGGCGATCCGCGCGCATGAACCTGTATCGTATGGTCAGGCGCGCGCGGGGGCCATTGCAGCCTTGCGGCAAGTGCGGTTGGCCGAACCCGAACGTCGAATGGGTCAATATCCGCATGAATTGTCAGGGGGCATGCGCCAACGCGTGATGATCGCGATGGCATTAGCCTTGCGTCCAGCTCTTATGATTGCGGATGAACCAACCACTGCATTGGACGTAACGGTGCAGCGCGAGGTGCTCGAACTGCTGAAAGACCTGCAACGAGAGACAGGTACGGCAATCATTCTGATTACTCACGACATGGGTGTTGTGGCGGAAACTGCAGATCGCGTCGTGATAATGCAGGCGGGCCAGATGGTCGAGCAAGGGCTAACGCCTGACATTTTTGCCGCACCGAGAGCGGACTATACCCGCAGCCTGTTAGCAGCAGTACCCCGGTTAGGAGCAGGGGCCGCGCGTGCGGCACCCTTACCGCCGAAGGCACAGGTGCCGGTGGCGCAGCTTGTCGATGTGACGGTACACTTCGACATCGGGGCAAATTTTCTTGGTCGCCCCACTCACAGGGTACATGCGGTCGAAGGTGTAAGTTTCGATATCCAGCCGAGTGAAACTTTTGGGCTCGTTGGAGAAAGTGGCTGTGGTAAATCGACGATCGCAAAGGCGCTGGCCGGATTGGTTCCATATGAAGGGCAGATCATTATTAATAGCACGTCCTTGGCAGGCCTGAAAGCGCAGGAGCGCAAGGATATTTGTCGTGATGTGCAGATGGTGTTTCAGGACCCGATGGCGGCACTTGATCCACGAATGAAGGTAGGTGATGCGGTTGCGGAACCTCTGTTGATCCACGGCGTCGGCACAGCCCGAGAACGCAAGGAACGCACAGCCGAGTTGTTCGATCATGTCGGTCTGAGCAGCGACCAGATGAACCGCTATCCGCATGAATTTTCTGGCGGCCAGCGTCAACGAATCTGTATCGCACGCGCATTGGCCTTGAGGCCCAGGCTAATCATTTGCGATGAAAGCGTTTCTGCCTTGGACGTCTCGGTGCAAGCACGCGTGCTGGCCTTACTGGAGGAGTTAAAGGCAGATTTTGGCGTGGCGTATTTGTTCATCAGCCATGACATGGCAGTAGTCGAAAATATCGTGGACCGACTTGCAGTGATGTATCTGGGCCAGATCGTCGAGATGGGTACGCGCGACCAAGTTTTTGGCAATCCACAGCATCCCTATACCCAACGTTTGCTGGATGCGGTTCCTATCCCGGACCCGACCCGCGAACGCACAACATATCTGCGTGCTGCCAGTGAGCCACCGTCACCCATGCGCCGGATCGGCGACCCTGTCCCGCGACTGATGCTTACGGACATTGGGGGTGGCCATTTGATTGCGCCAGAGGTGACGGCATAAATGAGACGGCTATCCGCTGACACCCTCTAGCTGGTTGAAGCTACCAAGCGTTGCGCACTTGCTGCCTGGCCGAAGATTGAGAACCAATGCTACGGGTTCACCAAAGCAGGCGTTATGCTGGATGATCTATTGCCGCTGGAGGACCGGCCAAGGACGCTTTTCGATACGCCGCAAAGGTCACCAGTGCTGATGACGGCACTTGATGCTGTCAACAGCCGGTTCGGCAAGAAGACAATGGTCCTGGCCAGTGAGGGCATGTCGCGATCATGGCAGCTACGCGCCAATCACCGCAGTCCCCGCTACACGACGCGCATATCGGATCTGCCAGTGGTGAGGTGAAGCGCCTGTGTCGGCCCCCCCCTCCCATGGTTCCTCCCTGGCGCAATCCGTATACGGGGGGGCTTAGTGCCGCGCTTTCCCAGTGACGCCGTGGAAAACACCCGTTTCGTTTCGCTTTGCACGTAATCTCAATGAAACATGGGCCTGACGGCCTGACAAACCACGCCTGAAACGAAACGGGGGTCTGACCCCATTTCGTTTCGCGAACCAGACCCGTTTCGCTTTGGCGCTTTTCCAAGGACATCACCATGGACGTCGTAGACCTGCCGCTTGAGCAGATCATTCCCTATGCGCGCAACCCGCGGCGCAACGAACAGGCCATCGCCACAGTCGCAGCTTCGATCCAGGAATTCGGCTGGCGCCAGCCGATTGTTGTCGATGAGGCGATGGTTGTGCTGGCCGGGCACACGCGGCTGGAAGCAGCGCGCAAGCTCGGCTTCAAGACCGCGCCGGTGCATGTCGCCAAGGGGTTGACCGAGGCCCAAGCGCGCGCCTTCCGGATCATGGATAACCGCTCCAGCGAAAACGCCGAGTGGGACAAGGACCTGCTGAACCTTGAACTGGCCGATCTCTTGGAGGCTGATTTTGATCTGGGCCTGACGGGCTTTACCGATGATGAATTAAACGCGCTGATGAACAGCCTTGATGCAGACACTGGTCCGCAGGAGGGTGAGGACGATGTTCCGGACACGCCAGAGGACCCTATCAGCCGTCCTGGCGATCTCTGGGTGCTCGGCAATCACCGGCTGCTCTGCGGTGACAGCAC
>JAQBYL010000127.1 GCA_027622495.1 Pseudomonadota bacterium | reverse complement strand
TTATCCGCGCGCACATCGAATCACTCAAGGAGGAGGTCAAGAGTCGCGGTTTGTGGGGATTTCATCTCGGCCCGGATCTGGGTGGACCGGGACTTGGTCAGGTCAAGCTGTGCCTTTTGAACGAGAAACTCGGCCGCACACGCATGGGCCCTACGCTGTTCGGTTGCCAGGCGCCGGACACCGGCAACATGGAACTCATTGCGCACAACGGTACCGAAGAGCAGAAAAAGAAATACATGGAGCCGCTGCTCTCGGGTGAAAAGCGTTCCGCGTATTCCATGACGGAACCGCAAGCGGGTGAGCCGGGTGAGTTTGTCTGTTCCGCTACGCGTGACGGCGACGAATGGGTGCTGAGCGGCGAAAAGTGGTTTACCTCGAATGGCGCTGCAGCCGACTTTCTGATTGTCATGGCAATCACCAATCCCGATGCGCCACTGCTGGAACGCGCCTCGATGTTCATTGTCGATCGCGACATGCCTGGCGTTGAAGTCGTCCGCAACGTTCATGGAATTGGTACGCCGCTGCGGGAAAACTACAACATCACCGGCGGTGGCGGTCATGCGTACATGCGCTACAACAATGTACGCATCCCGCGTGAGAATATGCTGGGTAAAGAGGGCTCGGGTTTCGTGGGCTCGCAGACGCGCCTTAGCGGTGGTCGAGTGCACCACGCCATGCGCGCGGTAGGCGTGTGCACCAAAGCGTTAGACATGATGTGCGAGCGTGCCAAGAGCCGCAAGACCAAGGGTCAGTATCTGTCGGAACTGCAGATGGTGCAGCAGGACATTGCCGACTCCTATATACAGTTGAAGCAGTTCCGCCTGCACGTGCTCTACACCGCCTGGTTGATCGACAAGACCAAAGCCTACACCCGTGAGGTCCGCAAGGAGATCGCATCGATCAAGATCAGTGCAGCGAAAGTCAATCACGACATCGTCTACCGGGCCATCCACCTGCATGGTGCGCTTGGTATGTCGAACGAAACCCCGTTGGGTGACATGTGGGCGTCGGCGCCGCAGATGGGCATCATGGACGGCACCACCGAAGCACACAAAGCCAACCTGGCCAAATTACTGCTGCGCGACTATGAGGCGTGTGATGACCTGTTTCCAACCTATCACCTGCCCAAGCTGATTGAGGCCGCGCAGGACAAATTCGAGGCGCTGATCCGTCAGCAAAAACGCGCAGGCTAGCGCATATGCTCAGGAAGATGGGTTTAACGGAAGCTGACATCGGCGTCCTGCATGCTGGTGTCCCAGTAGTAATCATCCGTTGTTCTTTCCCGGGCTTGACGAGAATCAGAGTCTCTTGCGTGAGCACGGATTGGTCCGGGTAGTCGTGCCAGGAACCATCGACGAATTTCGCCAGTCGCCGAAGCTGGTCCACCTGCAGTCGATAGGCGATGAAAAGGGCAGCTGTGATTCAGGCGATCGCGTTAGCAACCTTTGCGTGTTCTCGATCGAGGCTGTTCGCAACCACTTGGCCAAGACCGTCAACCGCGTACCGGGACAAGATTTCAGAGTGCCAACTGCGCCGGAGTGTGAGGCATTGGTCGCTTACATGGTCTCCGACCTCGTCGCCGGTGAGGATGAACGAAATAGATAGCCGCTTGGTCGCAACGGCGGATTCGGTTTGGTTACCCGCCAGGAATCGAAACTGGTGCGGGACAATGGCTCAAGTGCCAGTGAAATTTCCCACACGCCGCTCCGCCACCGCTTTGACACCCTCTTTATGATCCTGCGTCTGCTGCAGCCGATGCTGCTCCACAAACTCTATATCCGTTTGCCGTTTGACTGCTGCCGCAATTCCCTGGCGCATGGTGGCTCGAACACTGACGATGGCGAGCGGTGCGTTTTCGGCAATTTCACCGGCGAGCTTCATGGCTTCTTCACGTAAGCTGGCCTGCTCAGTCAGCACATCTGCCAGTCCCCACTCAAAGGCGGTCTGGCCGTCGATCCGCTGGCCTGTCAGGAACATGAGATTGGCTTTCTGCTGACCGATCAGCAGGGGCAGGGTATGGGTCAGACCAAAACCCGGATGGAAACCAAGCTTCACAAAGTTTGCGGTGAACCGGGCTTCCGGGCAGACCACTCTAAAATCCGGCATCACTGCCAGACCAAAACCGCCCCCCACCGCTGCCCCCTGGATGGCGCCGATGATCGGTTTTTTATTATCAAAAAGACGCACCGCGGCGGCATACAGCGGATTGCCGTCGCTGATTTTGCGGTTGCCGCGCTGACCCTGCTCGGCGCGGTTGCCAAAATTGGCACCGGCACAGAAGTGTTTGCCTTCGGAACATAAAACCGACGCCCTGATATTCATGTCCTGGTCGAGTTGCTCAAATACATCAGCCAGCGAATTGATCAGATCCTCGTCAAAAAAGTTGTTGGGGCCGCGCTGAATCTCAACCAGTGCCACGTGCCCGTGTTCGGTTACCTCGACATCACCCACTTTCATACCGGTCTCCTGGTTTGTTTGATTTGTTCGTTTGATTCATGTTTGACCAGCCCCGGACAATTTGCAACGCTCACCCTCTTTAAGACACTGGGGAGAGGGAGCATGTTGAGCTGGCAGATTGGTGACATCCGCATTACCCAGCTGGTGGAGTTGACCACCGCGTCGCTGGGGCCTTACCTGCTTCCGCAGGCGACACCTGAGGCCTTGAAGGCCATCGACTGGATCAGCCCCTTCGTGGACGACCAGATGCGCATGGTGCTGAGCATGCACAGCCTGATTGTGCAGACCCCGGAGCAAACTCTGATGGTCGATACCTGCATAGGCAACGATAAAGAACGAACCTATCCAAAATGGAACCACATGCAGACCGATTTTCTGACCCGCTTTGGCGATGCCGGTTTCAAGACTCACGCCATCGATACCGTGTTGTGCACCCACATGCATGTCGATCACGTGGGCTGGAATACGATGCTGGTGAACGGATCCTGGCAGCCGACCTTTCCGAACGCCCGCTACCTTTACGCCCGCGAGGAATGGGCTCACTGGAGTGTGGAACCGCAGGAGTATGGTCCGGTGATCGAGGATTCTGTGCAGCCGATCTTCGATGCGGGGCTGGCTGATCTGGTTGCCTCCGACCATCAGGTTGGCGAGGGTATCCGTCTGATTCCCACCCCGGGGCACACGCCGGGGCATGTCAGCATTCATCTGCAGTCGAAGGGCGAGCAGGCAATCATCACCGGTGACATGATCCATCACCCCTGTCAGATCCGGCACCCGGACTGGTCGAGTACCGCGGATGTGGACCAGGCGCGCAGCGCGGCAACACGGGCCAGTTTCCTTGCGGATCATGCGGATCAGCCGGTGCTCATTATCGGCACCCATTTCGCCGCACCCACGGCCGGCCGGATTGTTCGTGACGCCGGCGCTTACCGCCTGGATTACTGAGTTTGGAGTAGTTTCCACAGGTCACCGCCTGAGCACTTGTGCTAGAGTGCCGGGTTTTGTGCCCCGATGGCTTCGCGCGACCTGTTCTCCGCATTAGCAGTACCCGACTTCCGCTGGCTGTGGATCGGGTCGCTTGGTTCGTCTTTTGCGATGAACATGCAGATCATCGCACGCGGCTGGTTAGTCTACACCCTGACCTCATCAGCAATGGACCTGGCCTGGGTGACCCTTTCGTTCATGGTTCCAACCATTCTGTTTTCGTTGTGGGGCGGTGTGTTTGCCGACCGATCACCCAAACGCACCATCATCGTCGTGGCTCAACTGCTCAATACCATCGCGACACTGGTGATGGCTTTCATCATCCTCACCGACAGGGTGGAATTCTGGGATTTCATCTGGTTCGGGTTTTTCAACGGAACCGTGCTTGCGCTGTCGATGCCGGCCAGACAGGCGTTTGTGCCGGAGCTGATCCCTGAACGGCTGATATTCACCGCGATGGCGCTCAACACGACCAGCTGGAATCTTTCGCGCATTGTCGGCCCGGCTCTGGCCGGATTTCTGATCGCCTGGATCGCTGCTGGCGACACCACGTCTGCTTACGGTGTGGGGGTGGTTTATCTGGTGATCGCCGCGCTGTACTTCATGTCGGCGTTGACCATGATGCTGGTGAGCAAGCGCGGCAAGGTGACACGAAGGGATGCCAACAGTGCGCTAACAGACATGCTCGATGGCCTGAAGTATGTCTGGAATCACCCGCCCGTCTACGGCCTGATCCTGCTGTCGATCGTGCCGTTTCTGTTTGGCATGCCGTTGAATACTCTGTTGCCCGCGTTTAACGAAGACATCCTCGGCGGCGGACCCGACGACCTGGGCCTTTTGATGTCGGCCATGGGCGCAGGCGCGATCATCGGTTCCCTGATGCTCGGCTCCATGGGTGAATTGCGCAACAAAGGCACCTGGTTGATCGCTACCTGCGTGGGCTGGGGTGGCTTGATCGTGCTGTTCGGCATGTCAGTCACGGTGTGGCTTGCCGCCTTGATGGTTGGCTTCATCGGGTTTGTGAGTTCCTGGAACATGGCCATGAACCGCGGACTGTTGCAGATGCAGATAGACGACCACATGCGCGGTCGCATCATGAGCATCGACATGATGTCGCACGGGATGATGCCGCTGGGTGTGATCCCCATCAGCATCATTGCCGAGACCTACGATGTAGCAATCGCCCTTATGGTCAGCGGTGTCACCTTTGTCATCATCATCCTGGTGCTAACCACTCTTTCCCGTTCGGTAAGACGGGTGGAAGAGGGCCTGTCCAGCGCGATCTGAAGGGTGCTACTGCTGAAATCGAGCATTTCATTTCTCCCCGCTATTCGAGTAGGGTATCTGGAGGCCCCCAGATTCGTGGATTGAAACATGGCGATGTTTGAGCATGGCGACGTGCGTATACATTTCGAGGAGCAGGGTGACGGCTTCCCCATCCTGCTGATTGCGCCCGGCGGCATGCGTTCGACCATCGCCGCCTGGTCCGCGGCACCCTGGGATGTGATCGCAGATCTTGCCACGCACTATCGTGTCATCATCATGGATCAACGCAATGCGGGCCAGTCACGCGCGCCAATCACCGCTCAGGACAGCTGGGACACCTACACGGCCGATCAGCTTGCGCTGATGGACCATCTCGAGATCGATCGGTTTCACGTGGCCGGCATGTGCATCGGCGGGCCGTATATCATCGGTCTGATCAAGAACGCGCCCGACCGGGTGGTTTCGGCAGTTATGTTCCAGCCCATCGGTCTTGACGACAATAAGGCCGCCTTCTATGCGATGTTCGACAACTGGGCGGACGCCCTGAAACCGAAGTTACCCGAGGTACCGGCTGATGCCTGGAGTTCGTTCCGCAGCAACATGTATGACGGGGATTTTCTGTTCAACGCAACCCGCGAAGAGGTAGCCCGGGTGACGACCCCGCTGCTGGTATTGAAGGGTGACGATCTTTATCACCCGGCGAGCACGTCGCTTGAGATCGCTGATCTCGCCCCCAACGCAACGCTCATAGAGGATTGGAAACAAGGCCCCGGAATGGCCTCGGCAAGAACCCAGGTGCTCGAGTTTTTAAGTGCCGCGGGCAGGGGCTGATCCTTGGCCCTCAAAATTGGTCTGATCTCCGACACGCATCTGCCGGAAGCCCGCAAATCGCTGTGGCCGCAGATCTTCGACGCCTTTGATGGCGTAGATCTGATTTTTCACGGCGGCGATATCCATGAGCTTTGGGTTCTCGATGAGTTGGAACGCATCGCGCCGCTGTATGCCGCGCGCGGCAACGGTGAGGACGGTGGTGGCGGCCGGCCGGTGCAACCCGAAGACCCGCGGGTGAAGTACGCCTGGTTGCTCGAGCTTGAAGGCCTCTGGGTTGGTCTGACGCACTATGTTCCAGTTCCGGAACGGCCGCCGAACTTTACCCTGGATCGATGGATTGAACGTTTCTGGCCGGAACGCACACCGGATGTGATCGTATCGGGCGACACACATCAGGAACGGATCATGACCGTCAACGGCATCCTCTGTGTGAATCCCGGCTCGCCGACGTATCCCCATAATTACGACACGCAGTTCGGCACCATTGGTTTTCTCGAGCTCGACAACGGCAAGGCTGATGCCAGTGTCTGGCAGTTGTGCGAGGCGGGGATCGAACCGTTTGACTGGGATGGCGTTCCGCCGTGGAAACGTTGAGCGTTCTCTGCCCGTTCTCAGTTAACCAGTAGCTTCAATGTCGGCATGCACACACTCAGAACGTCGCTTAAGGTATCTGCCAGCGTCACGGTCAGATCCTGTTTAACCGCTTCGGGAAGCTTTTCCAGATCGCGTTCGTTTTCGCGCGGCAGCACCACGTGACGTATGCCGGAGCGATGTGCCGCAAGCACTTTCTCTTTCACACCACCAACCGGCAGAACCAGACCCGACAGCGTGAGTTCGCCTGTCATGGCGATGTCGTCGCGAACGGGCTCCCCGCTGTAGGCAGAAGCGATGGCACAGGCCATGGTCACACCGGCGGACGGACCATCCTTGGGAACAGCACCAGCCGGCACATGAATGTGGATGCCATTGGTTTCGATCCGCTCACGGTCGAGGCCCAGTTGTGCTGCAACCGACCAGATGTAGCTGCGTGCGGCCCGCGCTGATTCCTGCATGACCTGGCCCAAGTGGCCGGTCATGGTGATCTTTTCGTCTTTGGGTGTCAGGCTCGCTTCGACATACAGCACTTCGCCGCCTGATTGTGTCCAGGCGAGACCGGCAGCGACACCAGGCGCCAGATCTTTGCGGGCAATGCTCGATTTGAATTTTTCGGCGCCCAGCATTTTCACTACATCGTTGCCGTGCAAGTTCGGGTTGAACTGTAATTCTTCGACCACCTGGCGCGCTCGCTTTCGGGCAAGACGACCAATCACCCGCTCCAGTTCACGAACACCGGCTTCGCGGGTGTATCGCCGCAGCACCATATGGATGGCATCATCATCCAGGTCAAACTGGGCTTTACTCAGGCCTGCTTCCGAGCGTTGTCGCGTGATCAGATACTGCCGTGCGATTGCTTGTTTTTCGTAGTCGCTGTAACCGGATAGCTCCAGAACGTCCATCCTATCGAGCAGTGGTGTGGGGATACCGTCCAGCGCATTTGCGGTGGTGATGAACAATACCTTTGAAAGGTCGTAGGGCAGATTCAGATAGTTGTCGCGGAACTCTTTGTTCTGCGCCGGATCCAGGATCTCCATTAAGGCGGCCGAAGGGTCGCCGCGAAAGTCACGGCCCAGCTTGTCGATTTCGTCGAGCATCAGAAGGGGATTGGTGACACCTGCACGACGTATGCTCTGGATAATTCTGCCAGGCATGGCACCGATGTAGGTTCGGCGATGACCGCGAAGCTCAGCTTCGTCATGCATGCCACCCAGGCTCAATCGTTCGAACTTACGCCCCATCGCCCGGGCAATCGACTGACCCAGAGAGGTTTTACCGACGCCCGGCGGCCCGAGAAAACACAGGATTGGCGCCTTGGCATCGGGGTTGAGCTTCATGACTGCCAGGGTTTCGAGGATGTGCTCTTTGACGTCTTCAAGCCCGTAGTGATCTTCATCGAGGATCCTGCGCGCTTCGATGAGGTCGAGCTTGTCTTCGGTGGACTGTTGCCACGGGAGTTCCGCAATCAGTTCCAGGTATGAGCGGGCAACCTGATAATCCGCGGCGTTCTGCGACATGCGAGCCAGGCGCTTCAGTTCGCGGTCCACCTCCGTGCGCACACAAACCGGTAGATCGGCTTTTTCCAGATCGGCCTTCAGCTGCGCGATGTCATCGTCTTCACCACCTTCACCGAGCACATGCTCGATCGCCTTTTTCTGCTGGCGCAGGACCTGCTCGCGCTGCTGCGCGTCCATGTCATCGTGTGCCTGTTCGGCAATCTGACGACGTATTTCGGTGACCTGGACTTCGTGCTGCAGAAACACATGCACACCCTGCATGAGACCGAGAACGGTTGAACATTCGAGGATGTCCTGCCGTTGTTGCAGTGTGATGTTCGCAAGCGATGCAATCCGGTACATCTGGGTGATCGGGTTGGCGATTGATCCAACCAGTTGCTGATAAACCTGCATGCCGTTCTCGGCGTCCAGCATCACGCTGATCCGCTGGGCGAGCTGTCGGTTTTCACGCAGAAGCGCATCGATTGGGGCGCTTTCTTCACTGCCTGACTCAATGGTCAGGCTGTCCAGAACCTCGTAGTCAAACTGCAGATAGTCATCGTTCGGGATTCTCGCTTTGAGTCTGACCCGCTTGTCCCCCTGCACGATGACCTGCGCACCGCCGTCGCGGGTTTCGATTCGATTGACCGTAACAATCGTGCCAATCTCGTACAGGTCGTCGGCATCCGGGTCTTCAGTATGGGGTTCGCGCTGCGCAACACAGATGATCTTGCGGCCGAAGTCCACGGCCGCCTTGATCGCATTGAGGGACTTCTGGCGGCCAACGATCAGTGGCAGCACGATTTCCGGCAGGACGGCCGTGTCTTTGAGAGGCAGAACCGGATACGTCTCGTCACCGGTAAAAGGCAGGTCCATGGATCCTCAGATTGAAACTTCAGCATGCAGACAATAACGGTGCGGTAGGGGATGCACAACTTCGGCCGCCCTGGCTTAAGCCAGGGCGCCTGTCTTAAGCCAGGCGGGGGAGCTGTTCGCGTCGAACCAGATGCTGCAGGTTGACGCGCCGGGTAAAGCGTTCGACTTCATCCACAATGCAATCGGCCAGCCGTTGGGTTTCGTCACCCAGCGACCCGGCGATATGTGGGGTAAGAAACACGTTCGGCAGGCGGTACAAAAGCGAGTCTGCAGGCAGAACATCAGGTTCAGTGGTGTCCAGTATCGCGAACAGGCGACCGGCCGCCAGCGTTTCGATTAAAGCCTGCTGATCCACCAGTTCACCTCTGGCGGTGTTGATCAGCGTCGCGTCGTCCTTCATCAGGCTCAGTTCCCGCCCGCCGATCATGTGGCGGGTTTCCGGCAGCAGAGGTGCATGCAGCGACACCACGTCAGATTGCGACAGAAGCTCAGACAGCCCGACCTTGCTTGCACCCACACGATGACTCGCAAGTGGCGTGACAAACGGGTCATACAACAGAACGCGAAGGTCGTAGGCTTTGAGTCGTTCCGAGACCAGCGTGCCGACGTGAGATGCCCCGATGATGCCGACGGTCTTCCGGTAGTTGCCGACGTTTGGCGCTTCGCGTGTCCAGGGCGCGCGGTTTTCACGGTGCTTCAGGTAGAACTGGTTGAGCTGGAAGACCTTTTTGTTGGCGAACAGAATCGCCGCGACAGTGAACTCGGCGACTGGTACAGCGTTTGCTGCAACGGCATTGGTCACGAGTATGCCACGTCGCCAGACCACCTCATCGATAAAGCCTTTCACGCTGCCGGCCATGTGGGCAATCAGCTTCAGGCGGGGCAGGTGGTCGATCAGCTCGGCATCGATGCGCGGGCAGCCCCAACTGGTGATCAGTACTTCAAGCTGATCTGCATGATCCAGCAAGGCGCGTTTGTCTCGGACAGGTTCGTGCGAGACCAGGCGAACACAGCGCTCGAGCCGTTGCAGATGGTCCGACCGCATCAGTTCGTCCCGCACGACAGGATGCATGAATAATGCGGTTAGCGGCTGCTTTGCCATCGCAAAAGTTTACCTCATTGGCGTTCAGGCGTGGCAACGATTCATCTGACCACTGATAATGTTCTGGCAAGTTATGGGAAGCACCGATATGAGTCAGGTTTCTGCAGGCACCATGGTCGAAGTTATGGTTCGCATGCAACAACAGCACAATGATGAGGTTCATCTGGCGTGGCGTGATCAGGGGTTTGAGTACTACCGGGCGATCTGGGTCGAGTGTGCAGAACTGCTGGACCACTTTGGCTGGAAGTGGTGGAAAAAACAGGCCACCGATGTCGATCAGGTGAAACTCGAGATCGTTGATATCTGGCACTTTGGCCTGAGCGATCTGATGCGTGCGCAGCGACTCGATGAATCTGTGAGCAACCGGCTCGCGGCGCTTTCCTCTGGTGGCAGGCACGATGCCGAGGCGTTCCGCCAGGCAGTTGAGGCGCTTGCCCAGACAACACTAACCAAACAGGCATTTGATCTGCAGCCGTTCCTCGACGTGATGGTGGCCCTACCGATGG
>JAQBYL010000126.1 GCA_027622495.1 Pseudomonadota bacterium | reverse complement strand
CCCTCACCGAGCGACAGATCCTCGACGCGCTGAAGCGGCGCAAAGGTCGCCAGACCACGATCATCATCGCCCATCGACTGTCATCGGTGATTGCAGCTGATCGGATTCTGGTGCTTGAAAAAGGTCGGATTGCCCAGCTTGGAGATCATGCCACCCTCGCCTCACAGCCGGGCCCCTACCAGCGCCTGTGTAGAATTCAGGGTGCATTAGACACATCAATCGAGCGCGATGTCGCACAGGCGCACAACGGTATCGGAGGTCAACATGGATAACTACGACGACGAAAACTTTGATGATGGCTTCGACGAGCAGGCTCTGGCCAGCAACGTAAACCTGTCGTTGTGGAAAAAACTGTTCCGTTACTCTGCACAGTACCCGAAAGATCTGATCTGGATTGCCGTGTGTGCAATTGTTACCGCAAGCATGGAAGTCGTTTTTCCGCTGATTACCCGCGAAGTGGTCGACCAAGTTTCGCTGAACGGGTTGAACGCAGACTTTACGCCCTACATCACAGCCTACATTGCCACCACCATCTGCATCTGCATCGGTATCGCCGGCTTTATCGTCAAGGCAGGCAAGATTCGAACTCATGTCAGTCACGATATCCGACGCGACGGTTTTGAAAATCTGCAGCGCCTGTCGTTTTCGTTTTACGACTATCGACCAGTGGGCTGGCTGATGGCACGTATGACGTCGGATTGCGAACGCCTGTCAAACATCCTCGCGTGGGGTTTTCTGGATCTGATCTGGGGGAGCACCATGATGATCGGCATCGCCCTCGCCATGCTGGTCATGAATCCCAAGCTCGCCCTGATCACCCTGGCGGTCATCCCTTTCCTCGGTTGGCTGTCGGCAAAATTCAAGAACCGTATTTTGATCAGTGCCCGCTCTGTCCGCTCGACCAACTCCCGCATAACCGGTTCGTTCAACGAAGCCATCATGGGTGTTTTAACCAGCAAAGCTTTCGTGCGTGAAAAAGCTAACCTGGACGAGTTCCAGACCCTGACAGACAAGATGTACAACGCGTCTGTGACGAATCTGACACTGGCCGCCATCTATCTGCCGCTGGTTGTCACCATGGCCAGCCTGGCAATTGGGCTTGCCATGGCCGTGGGTGGCATGGACCTCTTGATGGGAACCATCACAGCAGGAACGCTGGTGGCATTCATGGCGTACGCCCGGCACTTTTTCGATCCGGTGGAACAGCTTGGTCACTGGTTTGCCGAGATGCAGATGGCCCAGGCATCTGCCGAGCGTATTCTGAGCCTGATCGAAGCCGATCCACAGATCAAAGATTCGCCTTCGGTGGTTGAGGCACTGCGGGCAAACAGCCGCAGACAGGATTCAGCAGTTTTTGCTGCAGATGGTGGTGCTGCACGGATCAGTGAGATTGAACTGAAAGATGTCGGCTTCCACTACGACCCGGCAAAACCCATTCTCAAGAACATCAACCTGACCATCCGTCGCGGTGAAACCGTCGCCATTGTCGGACCAACCGGTGGTGGTAAGAGTACCCTGGTTAATCTGGTCTGCCGTTTCTACGAACCGACCAGTGGCCAGGTGCTGATCGACGGTGTTGATTACCGCAGCCGCGGCCTGCACTGGTTGCAGTCCAATCTGGGTATGGTTCTGCAGAATGCCCATGTTTTCAGCGGCAGCATACTCGAGAACATCCGCTATGGTCGGCTCGACGCAAGCGACGAAGAAGTGATGAGTACCGCCCACATCGCCGGTGCCCACGATTTCATCATGGGTCTGGAAGCCGGTTACGCGACCAACCCCGGTGAGGGCGGTTCACTGTTGTCTGCCGGTCAGAAACAACTGGTTTCGTTCGCCCGTGCCATCCTGGCTGATCCGCAGATCCTGATCATGGATGAGGCTACATCGTCGGTGGACACCGAAACCGAGCAGCACATACAGCAAGGTCTGGTCAATCTTCTGAAGGGCAGAATTGCCCTCATCATCGCCCATCGTCTGTCAACCATCCGCAATGCACAGCGGATTGTTGTGATCGATCGGGGCCGTATCCGCGAGATGGGCACACATGCCCAGTTGATGGATCTGGGGGGTCATTATTACGATCTCTACCGTCAGCAGAGCCTGCAGGAGTCCAGTCAGATACTGACTACACCGGCACCCGCCGTGTGAGCCCGGTCAACGTGACGTCGCGAGGTAATCCCAGGCGCCATCACCACCCTGCTCGACCACGATTGCTCCGAGCCGGGTCTGCCAGTATATCTCGTCGCCATACTCTTCCCGCCAGGCCCACAGACGTCGGGTAAAATGATGAAGCTGATGTTCATGGGTGTAACCCATGGCGCCGTGGATCTGGTGGGCGAGTTCGTTCACCACACCGACCGCTTCACCGATCCGCGCCTTGGCGATGGCAAGATCGGTTATGAACCGGTCTGTGCCTAGCGCTTCAACCGCCGCATCGGCTGCTTTCAACGATGCAGCGAACTCGGCAGCGATCACTGCAAGCTGGTGCTGGATTACCTGAAATTTGGATATGGGTCGGCCGAACTGCTCACGTTCCTGGGCGAAGCGCAGAGTCAGATCCAGAACGGTCTGCATGGCACCGGCCATCAGACATACCCGCGACAGGGTCAGGAGGGCGAAGGGATCATCAATGCAAGCCACACTCTCCTGTGCGTCCAGCTCAACCGAATCACGGGCCTCACCTGCAAGATTTACCCCTGCGCGTGCATTTTTACCCTTGTTTCTGACGAGACCTTCAGGGGCGATCCCGATGATGACACTCGCCTGTCTGCCCCAGGGTACGTCCACGATCTGCGAAGCTTCAACACAACCAATGCTGCCAAACACCTCGTTTGATCCAAGCCACCGATTGACCAGACAGGCTTCCGCAAGCGGCAGCGGGAGCGCATGTTTACCAGCGACAACAAGCACATGGAACAGATCCGCAAGCCCGGTTCCGCTGCCGGTCACACCCAACTGATCAAAACCGTTAGCACAGATGGCTCGCCAGATTTCGTCTGCAAATACACCCTCCTCTGCTTTGTCGAGGACGGCTTTGTTGACCAGGTCACTGAACATCTTTTCAGCACTTTCTGCGATCAGGTTAGTTGTATCGTTCATGTCTAACGCAACCCCAGGCCACGGGCGATGACCCCGCGAAGAATTTCCCGCGTTCCTCCCCGCAAGGTGAAAGACGGTGATAACAGAAGTGTGTCTGTCATGGCTTGTCGAAAACCTTCAGACGGTGGCGACCCTGACAGCGCAAGGCGGGCAATCTCTGGCAGCAGTTTTTCGAAATTGTTGCCGAGTTCTTTTACCAGCGCAGCCTCCACAGCCGGGGTCTTGCCTTCTTCCAGCATACCAGCGACCGATATGGACATCCTCCGCAACGTGGCCAGATGTGCGGTTATACGGCCGATGGCTGCGCTCTGGTGCGGTAACGGGTTCTTACCCACTGCTTTGATGAACTCAACGAACACCCGATAGGCCGACAGGAACCGCTCCGGCCCACTGCGTTCATAACTGAGTTCTGAGGTGACCTGCTCCCAGCCGTTGCCAGGGTTACCGACAACGCGATCCTCAGGAATCAGAACATCGGTAAAAACGATTTCGTTAAAGTCTTCACCCCCCGCCATGTTCCGGATCGGCCGCACCTGAGCGCCATCGTTCTTCAGATCGATCAGCACCTGTGACAGACCGGCATGTCGATTGTCGGATGCCGGTTCCGTCCGGACCAGGGCCACCATGTAATGGTTGCGATGAGCGTCCGTCGACCAGAGCTTGGTGCCGTTCACCAGATATCCGTCGCCCATGCGGTAAGCGGTAGTGCGCACCGAGGCAAGATCGGAACCGGTATTTGGTTCGCTCATACCGATGGAGAAATAACTCTCACCCCGGGTGATCCCAGGCAGATAGGCAGCTTTCTGCTGCTCACTGCCGTAGCGCAGCAGCAACGGACCGCTCTGCCTGTCCGCTATCCAGTGCGCACTGACCGGGGCACCTGCCGCCAGCAGCTCTTCAGTAACCACATAGCGTTCAAAAAAACTTCTTCCTCTACCGCCATATTCTAAGGGCCAGGTCATACCGATCCAGCCGCGAGCGCCGAGCTGCGCTGAAAAAGCCGGATCATGACCGGTGGTGAAATCCGAGTTGGGTCGCGGCAGACGGGCGCTGTTTGACTTAAGAAACTCCCGCACTTCGGCTCGCAGGGTTTCTGCTTCAGCCGGGAGCTCTGCGCGGTCAAATGTCAGCATGTATCCCTCAAGATTCAACAACCAGACAAGTATAAACACGAAACAGAAAGTGTGTTTTAAAAACTACTTGGCACCCGTAGCAGATGCAATCCTGACCAATCTATGCCATATAGTGCATACATGAGTGAAGAAGAATTACTGAACCACTTCCGACCAACTTTCGATGACATTATCGATCGTTCAACCGTCGTCGACAGCTTCATCGAGCGTGATCGATACCAACTTTACATCGCAACGCTATGGGCAAATGTGGTCCTCGATCCTGTTGACGTCGGCCTGCAGGAAGAAGACCTGGAAACCCTGCACGATGTGCTGAACGTTGAAATCGCAGCGGTTCTGGGTAAGGCTCACAGCATCACTGAGTGTTTTCGCTTTGTGAATTCAAAAAACGGTGAGCGCGCAATGGACGCAGCCAAACTTACCCGCAATCACAAGGACCTGCTGCTCTACTTCTCGTCAATGATCCTTGACCCGGATGGGCACAAAACCTGGATGGATGAGGTCAGCTCGCGTTCACCGCACCCATCACGTTGACAATCACGTTACGCACACCGGGTGCATGCCGGTGTTCCCACAGATAGATCCCCTGCCAGGTACCCAGAAGAAGACGTCCATCGTGTAGTGGTATGCCGAGGCTTGCTGCAGTCAGCGCTGCCTTGATGTGCGCTGGCATGTCATCAGGACCTTCGGTGGTATGCGTGTATAGAGCGTCGTTTTCAGGCACCAGTCTGTTGAGCCAATGCTCCAGATCCCTTCTGGCACTTGGGTCTGCATTTTCCTGTATCAGCAGGCTCGCAGAGGTATGTTGAATAAAAAGTGTGACAAGCCCCTCAATTACCGGCTGATCTGCAATAACCATTGCAACTTTGTGCGTGATGTCGTGGAGCCCTTGATGATCCACCGTTCCTTTGACAGAGAGGTTCACACGCTCACCAATGGTTTCGCTGCGCCCAAGCTTAGCGAAAACCGCGACGAGAACAAGTCACATGACCGACAAACCCGATAAGTGGGTACCCTATCTGATGCCAGCATTCACATTGAGTGTGGCCATCTATTTAATGGCTGGTCTGGCCAATCCATTTCTCGCCGCCCTCGTCATCGTTTTCTGCTCTCTGTTTCAGGTCTGGGACACACGCAAAAACCATGTGGCACGCCTGAAGCTGCACGACATCCTGACAAAAGCGCCTTCCGGGATCGCGATCGTTGATCTCAACGGGCGGGTCACAATGGCCAACGAGGCACTGGCTGATTTGCTTGGCACACCTGCAGACGTCATAACAGAACAAACCGTTGATCAGGTTCTGGGTGCGGATCTATGGAAGGCGATCACATCGAATCGTGAGCTCCTGATGGGCGGGACGCCACTGAAAATCGACTGCCCCCTGCACAAAGACCCCAAGGACATATGGATCTCCGGGTTCGCCCGTACTGTCCTCAATCGCCAGGACAGACCACATGCCTACGTGGTTCAGATAGTGGATGTCACCGACAGACGCGCAGCGAAACGTGTTATGAAAACATTTTTCGACAACAGCGCCGACCTGATTTTTCTACTTGATGAAGAAAACAGAATTATCGACGCCAACCCCGCGTCGACAATCGCCCTTTCCCGTCCCGCCGAAGACCTTATCGGTGCGCCGCTTGCCTCAATCGTAAAAGAATCTTCCCGTGGAATAATTGAGCAAGCCGTTATCGATCTTGACCTTCACAGTTCACCAATCGAATTTTCGTCGCTTGCCTTGAATGCACCAACCCCGGTGACCGTCAACGGCAGAATGGAGCGCCTGGCATCAGGCCAGGACCGACCTCTAAGTATACTGAACTGTCGCATAGACACCGACCATGCAAAATCCTTAGAAGCGCTGCGATCGAGCGAAGCGCGTTTCTCCAGAATTTTTCATTCAAGCCCGGATGCAATCCTGATTGTTCGCCAGGAAGACGGCATCGTCCTCGACTTCAACCAGGGCTTCAGCCGCCTGCTTGGCTATCAGCGCGAAGACGCTATCGGTCTGCATGAGCAGGAACTTAACCTCTGGGTCGAGCCCGAAGTAAAAGCAAGAACTCTGGAGCTTCTGAACCAGGTCGGTCAGGCAGACAGTCATGAATCCCTATTACGGACGCAGGCAGGCGAACAGCTCATCGTTTCGGTATCCATGCGTTTGATCGAGGTCGACGGCGAAGTCTGTGTTCTGTGCAACGGTCACGATATAACACAACGAGTAGAAGCAGAGCGCGCCCGTCAGGCGAGCGAAGACAAGTTCAGTAAAATATTTGCGCATAGCCCCGACGGCATCGTCATTCTCAGACAATCCGACGGTACCGTCATGGAAATAAACGAAACCTTCGTTGCTGCTTCCGGTTTTGCCCGCGAGGAGCTGGTCAACATGCCGGTGGGTGAACTGGGCATATTTGCACACATTGAAGATCTCATTGCGACCGGCTCACTCCTGCAGGAGCACGGCCACTACGAAAACCAGGAAATCACTTTTCGAACCCGCACGCAGGAAGAAATCCCCACCCTGGTATCTGCCACTACGCTCGAGATCGACGGCGAGCCCTGCATCATCTGTATTGCAAAAGACGTTCGCCAGCTCCGGCTGACAGAAGAAAGACTCAGAACCAGTGAAGCCAGATTTCGTGGCACCTTCGAGAATGCCCCCATAGGCATTCTGTTGACCGACATGGATGGAAGTATATTTCAGGTCAATCACTTCGCGGCAGAACTACTCGGCAGGCACAAAGACAACCTGCCTGGTACCGCGATAATAAACCTGCTCCCGGAAGATGAACGCAGCACGTTTGAAGAGATGCTGAGTTGCGTATCGAGCGGCAGTCAACAGTCAGTTCGCGGAGAATTCTGCATGGTCGGTTGGGCTCAGGAGCAGATCTGGACCAACCTGCATCTCGCAATCCAGTACGGGGCTGGCGGCCAGCCGCTGTACTGCATCGTGCAGATCGCTGACATCACCGAGATGAAACGAAGCCAGGATCATATGACCCGGATGGCATTCCACGACACCCTGACCGGGCTCGCCAACCGAAGACTGTTCATGGATCGTCTGACTCATGCCATTGCACACGCCAAACGTGGTCGTATCAGCGGTGCCCTTCTGTATCTGGATCTGGTTCAGTTCAAGCGCGTCAACGACACCCTCGGGCACGAGGCCGGTGATCGGCTGCTGAAAATCGTAGCGCAACGTCTGGCTGACAGTGTTCGTGAACAGGACACCGTCGGACGGATGGGCGGCGATGAGTTTACAGTTCTGCTGTATGAGCTCGATGGACCCGAAGACGCGGCCCATGTGGCACGAAAAATTCTCAACGAGCTGCGCAAGCCCATGATGATTTCAGGTCAGCAGCTGATCATCACTACCAGCATCGGGATCACCTCAATACCGCAAGACGGAGAAACACCAGCAGAACTTCTGCGCAACGCTGACCTGGCCATGTACCAGGCAAAGCGAAACGGACGCGACAATTTTCAGTACTATCAGGAAATCATGAACACCAGCGCCGCGGTGCGGCTCGAAACCGAAATTCAGATTCGGCAGGCGTTAAAGAACAATGAATTTGAACTGTTCTATCAACCAAAGATCGATGTCAAATCACAGGATATCACTGGTGTGGAGTGTCTGATTCGCTGGAATCACCCTACCAGAGGTCTGCTTACCCCCGACGCGTTCATCGACATCGCAGAAGAAACCGGCATCATCGTCGAAATGGGGAACTGGATCATCGAGCAGGCCTGTCTGCATGCTGTGGATCTGGCGAAAGCTCATGGTGGGGATGTCGCCATGGCGGTCAACGTGTCACCTCGTCAGTTTCGCGATGAACACCTGATTACAAAAGTAAAAAATGCCCTTCGCAACGCGGGTCTTGATCCCCACCAACTCGAACTGGAGATCGTCGAGACCACCCTGATTGACGACGTTGAAGCAGCAGCAGCCACACTCAAAGAATTGAATGATCTGGGCGTCAGAGTTGCCATCGACGATTTCGGTACCGGGTATTCCTCGTTGACGTACCTGAAAAAGTTTCCTATCGACACGGTGAAAGTTGATCGCAGTTTTGTGATGGACATACCGCAGAACGCCGACGATATGGCGATCACGTCAGCGGTAATCGCCATGGCCCATCAATTGCACATGCAGGTGGTTGCGGAAGGAGTTGAAACCGTTGAGCAGTTGAAATTTCTTGCAGAACAGAAATGCGAGTTTGCGCAGGGTTACCTGTTCAGCAAACCAGTACCTTTTGAGCAAGTGAAGACCCTGCTCGCGCCTAACCTGCGCCTGCTTCACGCCCAGGTGGGTCAAGGCGAACGATAGTAGGTCCGGTGAAGACCGTCACTTTGCGTCGCGCAGCTCGAAGAAAGACAGCAGAACGGGCAGCAGGAACACCGTGAAGATCAGCAGAAAACTCACTGCGATGGTCAACAGAACCCCAATTGACGCAGTGCCCTGATGCGGCGACAGACTAAGTGCTGCAAAGGTTCCGATGGTAGTCAACGTGCTCAGTACAACCGCCCTGGGCGTGCTCGAATGCAACAGATGTTCGACGTCGTTGAAATCGCGATATCGATCAATGACGTGCACACCGTTGTCTACACCCAACCCGAAGATCAGCGGCAAGACCAGTATGTTCGCCATATTCAGCGGCAAGCCGAAAAGAACACCCGCCGCAAGTGTGAAGACCGCAGCCAGCAGCAACGGCACCACAATCAATAGCGCATGCCCCAATCGCCGGAAGATCAGCAGCAGAATGACCCCGATCGATACAATCGCGATGAGAAGAGCTGTCCGGAAAGACTCAGTTACAATCTGACCGACCCCCCACTCGATCACTGGCCTGCCCGTTGCATTCGGTTCAACCCGACGCACGTCTTCAATGAATCTGTTCAATCTGTCGAGGGGCGTAATGTCATATTCCGGCAGTACCACAGACAGTTCATGGCCGTTCTCGTTGATAAGCCGATCGCGTAGATCTTCAGGCAGATCACTAAACCCGATCGGTCCCGCGTTGATCGCGCGCCGCAGCCACTCAAGTTCACCAATCAGGTTGGAAATGACACCCCTCTGCCAGATCAGCATGCTCTGAGATGGCTGTGCAGCCAATGCATCCAACGCTCTGTACAGACGTTCGGTAGCTGGTGATTGGTCTTCAAAACCCTGCGCATTCAGGACGGCGATCAACTGGTTGGTCTGCCGCACCAGTTCACCTGCCGTCGGTGGATCGTTGTTGTGAACGGGTGACAGCGCGCTGTCGAGCATGATCGCTGCGTCTTCAAGTGTCTGCAGTTTGTCTTCCTGATTCTTCGGCACGAAGTCTGCGGGTGTGACTACAGTACTGACCACCTCCAGGCTTTCAAGATCTGCTGGATCGAAACCCGGTTGGCTCAGGATCGACAAGGCATAGTCAGTCGCGATCCCGTCAGCCTGCAACCGCTTGTGGGTCACGACAGATTCAGCTTCTGCATCTTTCAATGCGATAACGCTGTAATCGAAGTAAGTATCCCTGGCAACCCAGGCCGCACCTGCACTTGTCGCCGCCAGCACCACCACCACAGCCAGACGGTGCCGGATCAGATACCTGATCAGTGCGTCACTGGAGGGAAAGTCAATCACGTGAACCCTGATCTCTCCCGCGATGGTGTAGAAGGCAGGTAGAAAAGAAAACGTCAGGAGCGCCGCAACGAACATGCCGCCAGCGGAAATGATCCCAAGATCGGCGAGACCTGAATAAGCCGTTGGAACGAATCCCAGAAACCCGATCGCAGTCGTAAGCGTGCAGATGAGGATTGCACCGCCTACACTTCTTGCACTGGTTCCCAGGCAGCTTGACCGGTCGATGTGCTCAGAATTCATCGCCTCCTGATAGCGCAAGCTGAAGTGCAGCGAAAAAT
>JAQBYL010000125.1 GCA_027622495.1 Pseudomonadota bacterium | reverse complement strand
GCTTGTCCCCTTCTTCATGATGCTGCCCGGTGTGATTGCCTATCATCTTTATGGCAGCGGCCTTGAAAGCATGGACATGGCCTATCCGCGTCTGGTGAGCGACGTGCTCCCTGCCTATCTGAGTGGGTTCTTTCTGGCGGTGCTGCTGGGTGCTGTGCTCAGTTCTTTCAATTCGCTCTTGAACAGTGCAGCTACCCTTTTCACACTCGATATATATCAACCGCTGGTAAATCGTCACGTCAGCGACGAAAGGTTGATCAGCGTCGCAAAAAGAGCGAGTGTTGTGATTGCCGGATTTTCCTTTCTGGCGGCTCCGCTCCTGCAATTTGCACCCGAAGGCCTGTGGCAGGTCATCCGCATATTCACCGGTTATTACAACATCCCGATAATCACCATCGTGCTGGTGGGTTTGTTTACGCAGCGCGTGCCCGCTCAGGCAGCAAAGGCAGTGATCGTGTTTCACATTTTCAGCTACACAATGCTCAAGTTCGTCTGGGCGGTGGAGCTTCATTTCATTCATCTGTATGGAATTCTGTTTGTTGTTGAGCTGGGCATCATGCTGATCATCGGCTGGTACAACCCACGGGATGAGAAACCGTTTGTCTCTGGTGCACAGGTCGATATGACACCCTGGCGTTTCGCTCTACCGGTATCTGCGCTGCTGGTTGGTTGTATTGTTGGTTTGTATGTTCTGTTTTCGCCGGTTGGGCTTGTGGGTGGTGCGGGCAGCGCAATGGTCGGGTGGATGGTCGTCGTCGCAGTGGCCTCGACTGCGCTCGCGGCCCTGGGCTGGCGGTTCAGGTCTGGCTATGCGCAAGCGGTTAGACGGAGATTTGCGCGTGAATAGGGGAATTTGCTGATAGTCACGCAGGTAATGAAGGTCGATAAGTGGTAATCGATCTGTGAGCAAAGGACTGGAAAGATGAGTGACCACATTTACCGAGTGACCGAAGTAGTTGGCACCTCCACAAAGGGCAGTGACGATGCTGTTCGCAGCGCTGTGGCAAAGGCGAGCGAAACCCTGCACGATCTGGAGTGGTTCGAAGTTGTCGAAACCCGGGGAAGTATTGGTAACGGGGCGATCACCCATTTTCAGGTCACGTTGAAAATCGGGTTTAAACTGGATTGAAGCTCAGAGGGTCGGTCCCCGGGGGCTTAAATGAGCACGTTTGGTGATGATCTGATCTAAACTGCCAGGTATGAATTCCTTCGCACCCGACGGGTTTGCCGCGCGGATCGGCTCGGCCGCTGGTGGGTTCGCAATCATCGCTCTGGTCAAGCGGATCAGTTGGCGCGCCATGGCGCTCCTCGACAGGCGCAGCAGGAGCGGTCGGGTCAGCTGGCAGAGAACCGGTTGATGGAACTGGATCTCTGGCGTCCTGCCGCCGGTCTGGCCCTGTTTCTTTTCGCCATGCGAATCATCGAAGCATCGCTGGAGCAGGTATCTGGTAAAACGTTTCGTGCGTTCGTTCGAAACAATACCGACAGCCCGCTGAAGGGAGCGCTTACCGGGGCGGCAGTCACTGCTCTACTGCAGAGCAGTTCGCTTGTAGGCTTGATGATGCTGGCCCTGGTGGGTGCGCGTGTGGTGCAGATGCGCAACGCACTGGCGGTCATCTTCGGTGCCAATCTGGGTACAACGTTTACCGGCTGGATTGTGGCGACGCTGGGTTTCAAGCTGCAGCTTGAGTCAGCCGCGCTGCCGCTGATTGCCTTTGGTGGCTTGCTCACTGTGGTGGCAGCGAAGGGCAACAGTCATCAGATCGGTCGCATGATTCTCGGTCTGGGCCTTTTGCTCATGGGTCTTGAGTTCATGAAAGAGTCCCTGGGCGACATCTCCCAGATCGTCGATATAGAAACGTTGCGGTCTTTTGGTCCGGTTGAGTTCCTGATCTTCGGTCTGGTTTTTTCCGCCCTCATACAGTCGAGTTCGGCCACCATGGTGGTGACCCTGA
Source organism: Pseudomonadota bacterium (assembly GCA_027622495.1). Lineage (GTDB taxonomy): Bacteria > Pseudomonadota > Gammaproteobacteria > Pseudomonadales > Azotimanducaceae > JAQBYL01. The sequence goes on along the minus strand of JAQBYL010000125.1, from coordinate 8,214 downwards.
GCGCACTCCACGCCGGTGCAATCGATCTGCCCGCGGCCGCTGCGGTGGCCATCGGCGCCGACCTCGGGACCACCAGTACCGTGTTGCTTGGCGCGATCGGTGGCAGTGCCGCAAAAAAGCGCGTGGCAGCCGGTCATTTCCTGTTCAATCTCGCAACCGATCTGCTCGCATTTTTTCTGCTTGTACCGCTCCTCGCGCTGGTGGCTACGTTGGGCGTGGTTGATCCATTGATGTCGCTGGTCGCCTTTCACAGTCTGTTCAATCTGATGGGCATCTGCATTTTTCTGCCGGTGGTGGGTCGCTTCGCTGCGTTCCTCGAGAACCGTTTCAGCGATGCAGATTCGGTCATCAACCGACACCTCGGGCGGACCACCGCCAATGTTCCGGAACCGGCTGTAGAAGCCATCGAACTGGAAACCAGCCACCTGCTGCAGCGCGTCATCCGTCAGAACCTGCTGTTGATGGATCCACCGCTACTGATCGCGCGCGGCCGTCTGCCGGTAGGACCAACGCCCGCCACCGACGATTTGTGCCTTCAATCCAGTTTCACTGCCAGTTACCAGACCACTAAGCGTCTGGAAGGCGAAATCCTCGCTTTCACAGTGGATGCTCAGGGTTTCGAACTCGATCCAGATCAGACCTACCGTATCGACCGATGTCAGCGAACTGTGCGCGAGGCTGTTCATTCATCCAAGAGCCTGAAGGATGTGGAAGCCGACCTGAGAAACTTCGATCTCGCCGACCATTCAGTTCTCGCGCGCTATGGTCAGCGCTTCCGCGACGTCTTTACGGAATTCTATCTGACGCTGTTTGGCATGCGCGACAGCGATGAAAAGGTTCTGGTGCTCGACGACTTCATCAGGCTCAGCCAGCTTGCCCATCGTGTGCACGATGAAATGCACCTGGCGATATATGCAGACATCCGAACCGACAGCCTTGATGAAGGTGACATCTCGTCGTTGCTCAACACTAACCGGGAACTGTTTGTTTCTGCGCGCGCGTTGATATCGGCCATTGCCATCTATGTTCTACCGGCGGAACAGCTGGATGCTCTGGAGACGTTACCCGAAAGTGTGATGTGACTGGGTTTTGTTCCTCAGGTATCTATCGGTTAGTCATCGATCAACGCGGATCGAGCTTCAGCTCTGAGCCAGGCCGGACGTCGCCGGATTCGTCACGAATATCAGCCCGCAGTTGCCCCGCATGTGCGGTTGATACCGTAATGGTGCCGTAGTTGAAGAGGGCGCCTTCAGCGTAAAGCATGACCGGGCCCAGGGTCGGATCGAGGCTGACCGGTGCAGGCCCTTTTATTGCACTCAACGGGCCTGCGATCAGTTCGTGGAACAGCAGGGGATCGCCGTCTCCATCGTAATCGCGTTCATAGCGCAGTTGCGCCGCCGAGTGAACATCGGTGGCGATGAACACAACATTACGCACATTGTGGGCATCGATGTGACGCACCAGATCCAGAAGCTCGGTTTCGAAACCACTGGCCAGATCGCCACTGGCAAAGGCGTCTCTGCCGAACTCATCGGCGCGGCTGCCGGTGGGGACAGACAGCGGGACATCGTTGCTGATGATCTTCCAGGTCGCGTCGGAGGCGGCTAGACCCGCTTTCAGCCACTCGAGCTGGACACTCCCGAGCATGGTTTTAGCGCTGCTGTCAGCATCGGTGTTGGCGGAACGATAGGATCTGGCATCGAGAATGAAGAGTTCCAGATGCGCGCCCCAGCGATAGCTGCGATAGATGCGTCTGCTGCCATCTGCTTCTGTAGTCGCGTTGGGGTCAAATGGGTGGTAGGCCCAGAATGACTTGCGCCCGGCTGCCACCACATTGGGGTAACCCATCCGATCAGGTTGCGGCGCGTAGGTCTGCCAGGGTGCACCGAAGTCGTTGATCACCTCGTGATCGTCCCACTGGGCATACATGGGTACCGATGCAAGAAACGTTTGAAATTGCTGGTCGGCGCGGTTGTAGCGCCAGTGCGCATTGAACACCTCTTCAAGCTCTGCTGGTTCCTGCCAGTTAACCGCTGGGTCGCCAATGCCGGGAAAGCTGGCTGGCACATTCTGCCAACCCGGTTCGATGCCCTGTGCGGGGCAATCGTTGTCGGCATAAATCATGTCTCCGTTCGCGACAAAGAAGTCGGGTCGGAAGTTACGCATGGGTGTGAAGATTCTGTATCCGATACCTGGTCGGCGGCAGTAGCGTTGGCCGGCGAGATCGCCGCTCCATATCAGGGTTACGGTTTGCGCAGTTTCTCTGGCCGGTGCCGTGCGGAATACACCAGCGACAACGCCCGACTTGTTTCGACCCGCAACGAACTCAACCTCGTAGCGATACAGCGTGTCAGCAGTCAGACTGGTTAGAAGGACCTGTGCTGTGAAATCCACGTTTGCCGCAGCTACGGCTTCCACCGTTTGGGGCTCGGTGGTACCGATGGCGGGTCCGTAGGTCACACGCATGGTGGCGGCAGCATCAGCGCGGGACCAGACGACGGCTGAACTGTCTGTTACGTCGCCAGAAGCAACACCGTGGGAAATTTCAATCCCGTGTGCAGCACCTGCAAACAACAGGGTGGACCAGATGCTGATATATGTGCCGACACAGATGCTGGCAGAGAAGGTTCTGAGCATAGCGTTGCAGACTCCGATCTATGGTTGAGGCGTCACGCTCCAGTATCGCGACGTCGTCGGGCCGGACGGTGGATCCAGATCGTACTTCGCGGCCTGGACTGTCTGGATCCTTGAGATCAGGGCTTGATCGGAGAGTTGAACCAGGCGCGCGTCGTATATGTCATTGCCCACGCGGATACGGACATCGGGCTTCTTCTCCACCCAACCGGGCCAGTTTTTTTCATCGGGACGTGACGCGGCCACATACAGATCACCATCAAGCTCAGCACACCATATGGTAATCGAATGCGGTATGAAATAAGGCGGGGTCACTTCCAGCGCAACTTCGCGATGCTCGTTGGTAAAAGACCAATCTGCTGGAAATGGTTTTGTTTCACCCGACAGCCACAGACCTGGGCTCCGGTCTTCTGGTTGGCAGGCGCAAATGAAAAGGCAGGTAAACACGAGAGCAGGTATTCTGAAACGGTACATAGTAAGCTCGCCTGTGATGAACCAGGATCACAGTATCCATGGTCAACACAACATCCGCCATCAGTATCTATCGATAGGTTATGAAAAGAGCCGCGCACTGCTCGGTACGAGGACCAACATCATGAAGACACTCATCCCCAGACATGCCAGCGAGGTTACCCCTCAAACAGGCTGTTCGTACCCTGAACCCTTCAAGACCCGTATGGGTGAGGTGAGTTGGCGAGCGCTTGGCGATGTGTTCGGCCTGACTCAGTTCGGGATCAGTCTGGAGACGCTGCAACCCAAAGCCGAATCAGCCCTTCGGCACTGGCACGCGCTGGAAGATGAATTCGTTTACCTGCTCAGCGGCGAATTGATTCTGCGAACCAGCGATGGTGAGTTTCAGCTCAGCCCGGGGATGTGTGTGGGCTTTAAGGCTGGTGACGACAACGCGCACCACCTGGTAAATCAGAGTACTGCTGAAGCGCAATACCTGGTACTGGGTTCGCGGGTGGCGGGCGATGTAGCCTTTTACCCCGATGATGATCTGGCCTGGTTTTTCACAGACCGGGGTCGTACGGCGAACCACAAGGACGGGTCACCTTATACGGTCTGACCGGCTCAGGTCAGAGGGATCAGATAACCTCCTGGATCGAACGGTTATCTGCAGAGCAATTGCGACTCAGGAGACGGGTGTGGAATACTTCGGGTAAGGGAGACTCGTTATGATCACGCAAGGTGTGGATCTCGAAAGCGGCCATGTTCTGATTGTCGCAACGCGCAAGGGACTGTTTTTTCTTCAAGGCGGTGATGACCGATCCAACTGGACTCTAAACGAGCCGATGTTTCTCGGGCATATCATCAATCACGCGGTTCTCGATCCTCGCGACCGCAAGACGCTTGTCGCTTCATCTTCAACCGGCCATCTGGGCCCCACGATCCTGCGCTCTGAAGATGCCGGCCGAACCTGGCAGGAAGCCATCCGACCACCGGCATTTCAGAAAGGACCAAAAGGGCAGGTGGTCAGTCATACGTTCTGGCTGACACCGGGTCACCCATCGGAACCGGGCGTGTGGTTTGCCGGTACCTCGCCTCAGGCGCTGTGGACCAGTGAAGACGATGGTGCGACCTGGCGAGGAATGAGCGGGTTCAATGATCATCCCGATTATGAAAGCCGGACCGAGGATCCACAGGCTGGGACACCAGACGGACCGGTACCGCATTCGATTCTCATCGATCCCCGCGATGCAAAGCACATGTACCTTGGCTTGTCTGGTGGTGGGGTATGGGAGAGTCTGGATCACGGTGAGAGCTGGTCGCCGTTGAACAATGGCATGGCCACAGCGACAGGCGATCCGGCATCAGACGAAATGGAAATCCAGCCGGACTCGATCGAATGGCTCCCCATCGGACCGCAACATGATCCGCACCATGTCGTTATGCATCCCGCTAACCCAGACCGGTTATATCAGCAGAATCACTGCGGTATCTATCGCCTGGATCGACCGGGCGATACCTGGCAGCGGATCGGCCGGAACATGCCGGCGGAGGTGGGTGATATTGGTTTTGTCATGGGGGTGCATCCCCTCGACGATCAGACCTGCTGGGTCTTCCCAATGGACGGCACCGACGTGTGGCCACGCACCAGCCCCGGTGGCCGCCCGGTCGTTTACTGCAGTCGTGATGGTGGTCTGACCTGGCAATGTCAGAATAAAGGCCTGCCTGAACGCGGCTGGTTTACCGTCAAGCGACAGGCAATGGCCGTGGATGTGGGCGACCCGGCAGGTGTCTATTTCGGCACCACCAGCGGCGATGTGTGGGGCAGCATGGACAGCGGCAACAACTGGTCGAATCTGGTTCGCGGTCTGCCCGAAATCTACGCTGTGGAAGTAGCGAGCATCAGGTGAAGGTCTTCATTCCCGATGCGTTGCGATCCTACACAGCACAGGAGCGTTGCGTTAGCGCCGACGGTTCTACCCTGGATGAGCTGCTGCATGACCTCGATCGGCGTTACCCGGGGATCCGTTTTCGCATGATCAATGAGCAGGATCAGATGCGTCCGCATGTTGCATTTTTTGTGCGTGGGCAGAAAACCCGCAACATCGGCGAGTCTCTGCATGGTGCCGATGAAGTTGTGATCATGCAGGCTCTGTCAGGGGGCTGAGCTTTCCGCCGTCATGCCATCAACAGTTCACGTATCCGGGCCACTGCTTCAATGCCAGCCTGATCACTATCCGCCAGCGGCATGATGTTGAACAACTGACACCCCGCATCGCGGTAAGCCGACAGCCATTCGGCCACTTCTTCTGCCGTGCCCCACGGGTTGTACTTTTCAAAACGCGCGAAAGGAACGTGATAGAAATTTTCCATGCCTTTGGCCAGCCGCGCTTTCGCGCGTTCACGATTGTCATCAATGCCGACCCAGACCTGCAGGCCATGCTGGGCAGGCGGTTGCCGGCCGATTGTGTGTGCATGCTCGTTAATCTGATCGAGCACGGCCGCATAGCGGGATGGCGAGGACCATAGACCCAGCCAGCCATCCCCATAGATCGCAGTCCGACGGATGGCAGCGTCGGCCCGGCCGCCGATCAGAACAGGGATGGGTTGAGCTGGCGCCGGTTTGATCGAGGCCTTTTCGAACTCAAAGAACCTGCCCTTGAAATCCATGGTTTCGCCGGTTAACAAGCCGTTCAACACTTGCAGGCATTCGTCCGTCCGCTTTCCCCGGGTTGCAGGATCAACGCCGCACATGCGGATTTCGTTTCGATCCTCGCCGCCGACCCCCACGCCCAGAATCAGCTGACCGGGTGCTGATTCAGCGATGGTTGCAAGCTGTCGGGCCACAGTGATCGGGTGGCGCAAGGCCAGCAGATACACCCCCACACAGACTTTCAGATCAGGGTGCAGCGCAGTCAGGGTTGCTGCGTTGATGAGCCCATCCATGCCGGTACCGTTGTGAAAACTCACATGATCGGCGATGAATACATGGTCGATGCCGAGATCGACGATGGCCTGCGCATATTGCGCGCGAACGGCAAACGGCGATGACAGAATTTTGGGTGTGGCGAGGGTACCGACCAGCATCAGAGCATGGTCTTCGGATCGAGACCGAGCATCACCTTGCCGACCACCTCAAAGGTTGGCTGGGCCACCATGATGTGCTGGGTTGCAACGTGCACGTCGCGGAAACAGCGTTGCATGTCGCTCGCGGCGTAGATGGATGTACCACCAGCTGCGTGATAGAGCCTGTCTACCGCGTCCACCGCTGACCAGGTGTTGTTGCTGGCCGCCAGTCGCAGGCGCGCTTTAATGTTCTGATCGAGCCGGCCGCCGTGGCTGGCAATCTCCCAGGCAGCATCGATTGCTTCGAATGTCATCGCCCGGGCACTGCTCACCGCTGCTTCGGCGCGAGCCAGATCCGCCTGGGCCGATCCACGATTCGCCAAGGCGCGGCTTGATCCAGTCGGCACTTTACCGGCCGCAAGATCGATAAAACATTCGATGGCATGGACGGCGATGCCCAGCGCAACGGCAGATACACCGAGGGCCAGCAGACCGAGCGTAGGAAAACGGTAAAGCGGTGCGTCGATCTGCGGTCGCCCACCCAGCACGGCCCATCTGCCTTGTGGAACGAACAGATCTTTCACTTCGATATCGTTGCTGCCGGTGCCGCGCAGACCGGAGGTGTCCCAGGTGTCGTGTATGGTCACCTCACTGGCCGCAAAAAAAACCAGCAGGGTTTCCGGCATGCCGGCTGCACTGAGCTTTGGTTCGCCGTTTTCGATCACGGTACACCCACCGCAGATCCAGTCCGAGACCTGGCTGCCACTGCCAAAAGGCCAGCGGCCAGTGACGCGCATGCCACCGTCGACGACTTCCGCCCGGCCAATAGGCGCGGTGACGCCACTGGTGATCACGTGAGGTTTGGCCGCGTAGAGTTTTTGCGCCCAGGGTTCGGGAAGCGAGGCAGACATGATGCCGGTCGTGGCGCCGATCATCAGAACCCAGCCTACCGATCCGTCGGATCTGGCGGTTTGTTCCAGGGTTTCAAAAAAAGTCCTGGGGTGGACCTGCAGTCCACCATATTCAGCGGGCACCAGCAGACGGAACATCCCCTGCTGTGCCATGCGGGCGGCGAGATCGGCAGGCATGCGGCGCTCCGCCTCTATGGCGCTCGCTCGCTCGCGGATTTCTTCATGAAAACTGATCGCAGCAGGCAGGGCAGTCATTGGCGGGTGAACAGAACCTCCATCTGGTAGGCGGCTTCAGTTCCGTCGTAGTAGCGGGGCAGGTAACAGGTTTCGCGATAACCCAGCCCTCGATAGAACGCCCGCGCAGGATGATTCCTGGCTCGAACCTGCAGGGCAATCTTCTCACACCCTGCGGTGGTGGCGGTTTTGTGCAGCCATTTGACCAGACGCCGGGCGATGCCTTTTCGGCGCAATCTCGGATGCACAGCCAGAAGCGCAAGCGTTGCGTCCTCCATGCGGTAGTTCATGGCCGCAAAACCGCCGAGAAAGCGCCGTTCACCAAGGCGGATCTCGGCCACCAGCACCACCGTTTCAGGGTCATTGATCTGGCGCGCCAGGGCTTCGGGGCGCCAACGCCAGTCGAGCCCCTGCTCGATATAGTGCCGGGACATATTGGCAAGCACCTTGGCGTCCTTGACGGTCGCCAGTCGCAATGCGCATGTCGTGAGTTCAGTCATGGCCCATTATTGCGAATTGCACCAGCCGATGAAAGCCGGACATGTAAGTAAATTGACGTAATTTCCAAATTCTCCCTGCAGGTATAGGTGTCCAGCAGGGTCGCGGGCGAACACAAAAGTGGTCAGCGGGTCTGTGAGGCGCCGAAACTGCCCGCGACCGGTGGCGATCAGCTGTTGATCGCCTCCGCGACTGCCGATCAGCAGGCGTCTGCCGTCATCGTTCACTTTGATCAACAGCCGGCGAGCCTGGCCTTTACGCCAGCGGTCGATCCCGAAACGGGCCGAAGTCGGATAGTACTCACCTGCGAACGCCTGCAGATCTGCGCTTTGGTGCTGGTATTCGGCGGGTGCCACCGGTGCCGGCAGGTCGCGGGTCAACTCATCGAGAATGCGGCGCACTATGCGCGCCAGCAGATCCG
>JAQBYL010000124.1 GCA_027622495.1 Pseudomonadota bacterium | reverse complement strand
CCGATGTGCGTGTGGTGGTGATTGGTCAGGATCCCTACCATGGACCCGGTCAGGCTCATGGTCTTTGCTTCTCGGTGCAGCCGGGCGTTGCGCCGCCGCCGTCTCTGGTCAATATATTCAGGGAAATCAGCGATGAATTCGGCCGTCCGGTGAGTGGTAAATATGGCTGTCTTGACGGTTGGGCAAGCCAGGGCGTTCTGCTGCTCAATGCGGTGCTCACCGTTGAGCGCGGGCGCGCCGGGTCGCATCAGGGGCGCGGCTGGGAGGCATTCACCGACCGGATTGTCGAGGTCTTGAACACAAAGCGCGATAACCTGGTTTTTCTGCTTTGGGGCAACTACGCACAGCGCAAAGGCGCGATTGTGGATTCGAAGCGGCACTGCATACTGCAATCGGTGCATCCTTCACCACTGTCCGCCCACCGGGGCTTTTTCGGCTGCGGCCACTTCAAACAGGCCAATCGGTACCTGGAGCGGCATGGCAAACCGGGCATCGACTGGTATGCGGGGTTATGAACGTCGCTGGTGTTTCCATTTGGGTTCGAGCCCCGGATGTGCCAATATTTTTTAATTACGAACCCCAGATAAAAGGAGAGGGACATGGCTGAGCGGTTGTTGTTGTTGATTGACGGGGAGTTTGTTGCAAGCAAATCGGCTGAGACGATTCCTGTGACAAATCCCGCCACGCAAGAAGTGCTTTGCGAGGTTCCGTGCGCGTCTCCTGACGAACTTAATCGGGCAGTGGCCAGTGCGAAGGCCGCATTCAAGATCTGGAAAGAAGTGCCCACCCCCGAACGGGCGCGGCTGATGTTGCGGTATCAGGATCTGTTGAAATCTCACCAGGACGATATTGCCCGTGTGCTCTCAAAGGAAACCGGCAAAACTTTTGCAGACGCGCAAGGTGATGTCTGGCGTGGCATCGAAGTGGTTGAGCATGCCTGTTCCGTCCCCACCCTGATGATGGGTGAGACGGTAGAAAACGTTGCACGGCGAGTAGACACCTACAGTCTCGTGCAGCCGCTCGGTGTTTGCGCGGGGATAACGCCGTTTAACTTTCCGGCGATGATTCCATTGTGGATGTTCCCGATGGCCATCGCCTGTGGAAATACCTTTATATTGAAACCATCCGAACAGGATCCCATGACGCCGAACATGTTGGCGGAACTGTTCCTCGAGGCAGGCGCACCAAAAGGTGTGCTGCAGGTGGTTCACGGCGGCAAGGATCAGGTCAATGCACTGCTCACCCATCCCGACATCAAAGCAATATCGTTCGTTGGTTCTGTGCCGGTCGCTGAACATGTCTATCGAACCGGAACCCAGAATCTGAAACGGGTTCAGGCGATGGCCGGTGCTAAGAACCACATGGTGGTTATGCCGGATGCAGACAAACAGCAGGTGATCAGTAATCTTGTCGGGGCATCCTGCGGGGCAGCGGGACAGCGCTGCATGGCCATCAGCGTGGCGGTCCTTGTTGGTGAAGCCGCCAGCTGGCTGCCGGATATCAAGGCAGCCATGGCGGCTGTTTCGCCAGGGGCATGGGACGACGAAGCTGCTGGTTATGGCCCACAGATCACCCCGCAGGCAAAGCAGAGAATTCTGAACTACATCGCAACCGGTAAAAAAGAAGGTGCGACCTGTATGCTCGATGGCAGTGATTGCACGGTAGATGGCTTCCCGGACGGTAACTGGGTAGGCCCGACCCTGTTTGCAGACGTTACGCCGCAGATGACGATCTACAAAGAGGAGATCTTTGGTCCGGTGCTGGTAACTACCCAGGTCGATGATCTTGATGCTGCCATCGAGTTGATCAATGCCAATCCGTTCGGCAACGGAACCTCTCTTTTTACCTCGAGTGGTGGTGCTGCCCGTAAATTCCAGCATGAAATCGAAGTCGGTCAGGTTGGGATCAATCTGCCAATTCCCGTGCCGCTGCCATTTTTCTCTTTCACGGGCTGGAAGCAATCGTTCTTTGGCGATCAGCATGCCTATGGCAAGCAGGCGGTCCGGTTTTACACCGAGACCAAAACCATAACCGCCCGTTGGTTCGATGAAGAATCAGCGACCGGGCCTAACATGACCATCAAACTGAAATAGTGGACTTTAAACTCAGCGAAGAGCAGCAGGCTTACCAGAGCCTTGCCCGGCAGTTTGCGCGCAACGAACTGGCACCGAATGCAGCGGCCTGGGATCTGGAACAGACGTTTCCGATCGAAGTTCTGCGCAAGGCCGGTGAGTTGGGTTTTATGGGTGTGTATTGTCCTGTGCAGGCAGGTGGTCTGGGTCTTTCACGGTTGGATGCCTCGATTGTGTTTGAAGAACTGGCGCAGGGTTGCACATCGACCACGGCGTTCATGACCATTCACAACATGGCAACGTGGATGGTTGCGGCTTATGGCCCCCCAGACACAGTTGCAGCCATATGCCCGAAACTCGCAAGCGGCGAACACCTCGCGTCCTACTGTCTGACTGAACCCGGTGCAGGCAGTGACGCCGCTGCCCTCAAAACAACAGCGACCAGGACCGAGGGTGGCTACCGTTTGAACGGGACCAAAGCCTTTATTTCCGGTGCGGGTGAAACCGACATTCTTGTCGTGATGGCCAGAGTGGCAGATGAGAGCGGTGTCCGTGAAGGTGCGGGGGGTATCAGCACCTTCGTGGTCCGCGGAGATGCCCGGGGTGTCAGCTACGGCCGTAAAGAAAACAAAATGGGTTGGAACAGTCAGCCGACCAGACAGGTTATCTTTCACGATGCGCAGCTAAAGGAAGTAGACCGGCTTGGTGCAGAAGGGGACGGTTTCAAGATCGCCATGCGAGGTCTCGATGGCGGCCGCATAAACATCGCCACCTGTTCGGTCGGAACCGCGCAGGCAGCGCTGGTGCAGGCCGTCGCATACATGAACGAGCGATCTGCATTTGGTGAGCCACTGCGTTCGTTTCAGGGGCTGCAGTTCAAGGCGGCCGATATGGCGACGAACCTGGTCGCGGCCAGACAGATGGTCCGGCTGGCAGCCACAAAACTGGACGACGGCGATGCTGAGGCTACCTTGTTTGCGGCCATGGCCAAGCGCTTTGCTACTGATGTGTGCTTCGATATCTGCAACGATGCGCTGCAGATTCATGGAGGCTATGGCTACACAAAAGAATATCCGTTGGAACGTTATGTACGCGATACGCGAGTCCATCAGATCCTCGAAGGAACCAATGAAATAATGCGGGTGATCATCGCCAGAAAACTCCTGCTCGAACAAAACCTGGACATGCTTTTATGATCGAATCGACATCTGAAAAACTGCTGGTGGACCAGCGAGGCCACACGCTGATCGTGACAATCAATAACCCGCCGGCGAACACCTGGGATGAGGTGAGTCTTCCGGCGCTCAAAACGCTGGTACAACAGGCAAACGAAAACAAAGATATCTACGCGCTGGTCATCCACGGGGCAGGTGAGAAGTTTTTCTCAGCAGGCGCCGACCTCAAACTGTTTGCGGCGGGCGACAAAGGAGTGGCATCCGACATGTCTGCTCACTTTGGCGATGCTTTCGAAACCCTTGCCGAGTTTCGCGGTGTCTCCATCGCTGCCATCAATGGTTTTGCCATGGGAGGGGGTCTGGAATGTGCACTCGCCTGTGACATACGCATCGCTGAGACGCAGGCGGTGATGGGGCTTCCTGAAGCAAGCGTAGGGCTGTTGCCATGTGGTGGGGGTACGCAGAATCTGGCCTGGACAGTGGGCGAAGGCTGGGCTAAACGGATGATCTTGTGTGGCGAGCGGATTGGAGCAGAACTTGCACGCACCATCGGACTCGTTGAAGAAGTGGTTGATGCGGGCCAGGCCCTTGGCCGGGCTCTGGCAATTGCTGAATCCGTGAGCAAACAGGCACCCCCGGCGGTTGCCGCCTGCAAACACTTGATCCAGAAGGCCAGATCCGGTCACATCAATGAGGCGTATCAGGTCGAACGCTCTGCGTTTGTAGACTTGTTTGACACATCAGATCAGAAAGAAGGGGTCAACGCGTTTCTTCAGAAGCGATCTCCTGAGTGGGTAAACGGCTGAAGCGTCATGTATCAAGTGGGCAACACGGGGGCTTCCGTGGTTTTTCAGGAGTTCAAGCTGAGCGGCGGTGGCGTGCTTGCGCAGGCACAGCTCAACGCGCAGGCAACGCTCAACTCGCTTAGCCTCGAGATGATCGGGCTTCTTCAGGAAGCTCTGGATGGCTGGCGCCAGCGTGAAGAGATCCGTTGTGTTTTGCTGAGCGGGACGGGACGGGCATTCTGTGCTGGTGGCGACATCCAGGCTCTGTATCGCGCGATGGTGAAAAACCACAGCGCGGGTGAGATACGCGATCACTACCCCGACCATTTTTTTGAAGCCGAGTACCGTCTCGATTACGCCATACACAGCTTTCCGAAAACGGTTGTCTGCCTGGGTCATGGGATTGTGATGGGTGGCGGACTCGGGTTATTCAGCGCAGCCAACGTTCGAATCGTCACAGAAAAAAGCCGGATCGGGATGCCTGAAATAACCATTGGCCTGTTTCCTGATGCGGGGGCGACGCACCTGCTTGCGTCCATGCCACGCCATCACGCGGTGTTTCTGGCCCTGACCGGTGCGCCACAGAATGCGAGCGATGCGCTTTTAACCGGTACCGCCACGCACGCGATTGCGAGTTCCGACATCGATGGCGTGGTGGCGAAACTGTGTGAATTAAAGCTTACGGGTCACACGGATCAGGATCAATTGCTGATTGAAGGTACATTCAAACCGCTCAGCAGATCTGATCTGCCAGCCGGAGAGCTGGTGAAAGTGCCTGAGCATCTGGATGTAGGTGCAGAAATTACTCAAACCGCATTATCACTGCACAACCTCATGGGTTCATCCGACTGGATCGACAAAGGCCTGCGCAACTTTGCCAACGGCGCTACCTCCAGCGCCGGGGTGATCCAGGAGCAGCTGCGGCGATGCCGCGACCTGAATCTGGCAGACAGCTTTCGTATGGAAATGACGGTTGCCAGTCACTGCGGACGGAACACTGATTTCGCTGAAGGGATCCGGGCGTTACTGATCGACAAAGATCAGGCACCCATCTGGCGTTACCCGACGCTCGCCGATTTGCCTGTGGCACACGTCCAGGCTCACTTCGTAGACCCCTGGCCCGCGAATCCGCTGGCAGATCTGGAGAACATTTGATGACAACCATAGGTTTTGCCGGTCTCGGCAACATGGGTAGCCCGATGGCTGCGAACCTGATTGCCGCTGGTCACGATGTACGTGTATTCGATCTTGTGGAAGATCTGATGACGAATGTCAGTGGTGCGCATCCGCAGACTTCCGCTGCTGCTGCAGCGGCCGGGGTTGATGTGTTCATCAGCATGTTACCGGCGGGTCGCCATGTCGAGAGCCTGTATATCGGAGATGACGGCATTCTCTCAGGCATGTCGAAGTCCACACTGATCATCGACTGCAGCACCATTGATCCGCAAACTGCCCAGCGGGTGGCTGCGGCGGCAAAGGCTCACGGTTGCCAGATGCTCGATGCACCGGTGAGTGGTGGAACCGGTGGGGCAATCAATGGAACTTTGACCTTTATCGTTGGTGGCGATGCGCTCGCACTCGAGCGGGCTCGGCCGGTCCTCGGTGCAATGGGGGCTAACATCTTCCACGCCGGTGCAAGTGGCGCCGGCCAGATTGCCAAGATCTGCAACAATATGCTGCTTGCCATCCAGATGGCCGGGACCGCCGAAGCCCTCGCCCTGGGGGTGAGTAACGGTCTTGATCCAGCGGTGCTTTCGCAGATCATGAAGGAGTCGTCCGGTGGCAACTGGGCTCTCAACGTCTACAACCCGTATCCGGGGGTAATGAGTGGAGTACCTGCAAGCAGAAATTATCAGGGCGGCTTTCTGGTCGATCTGATGATCAAGGATCTGGGTCTGGCCATGCAGACGGCACTCGCCTCACGCAGCTCGGTGCCGCTTGGATCGCTTGCAAACAACCTGTTCAGATTGCACGAGCAGACCGCCGATGCAGGTCAGCTTGATTTCTCCAGCATCCAGAAGCTGTATTTACGTAAAAAGTAGTTTCAGGCCCCTCGGGCGGATCGCGTCGGATGCAGGTAACAGTGGTCGTTACAGGATGGAATAGGTTGCGTCCGGCGTATTGAATGAGGTCGCGCCATCGTCAGCCGCAACAACGAGCAGCATCGTTTTGTCTGCGCCCACCGCCTGAAGATTCACCACCGTGCCGTGTTTCTGGCCTGCGGCGTCGGTCAACGTCTGACCGATGAGGGGACTGGTTCCAGTCGCAAGCATGGTTTTGACTTGTCGTTTGACCTGGCCGCGATGTTGCGCCCGGGCAACGATTTCCTGACCGAGATAACAGCCTTTGTTGAAATCGACCGCGTGTTGCAGGTTGAGCATCTGCGGCAGGAACTGGCCGCTGACAGGGGACGAAAGCAGTGGCAGCTGATCTTTGATCCTCGACTGCCAGAATGATGCCTCGTCGATCAACGGGTTAGCAGCAGCAAGGGCTTGAGCGTCGGTTTCATCACATGCAAGCGCAAGGTCACGGCGTTGATCGATGGGCCAGAATTTTTTATCAGAAGCACAGTCAACCCGACCGAACACCAGATGGGTCTGCGTGTGATCGGTTACCGTTGTTTTAGAAAACACCATGTAGCGGCGCAGAAATTCGATGACGGTCGAGCACAGGCTGACGTGCAGAAGCAGGCTGACCTGCGTTGCGGATCCACAGACATAACCGTTCGCTACAACGCGCCCGCGTAGATCACACATCGCCCACGCCCCCGGTGCGGAACTGATTTTGTCGGTGTCACAGGTGAGATAACCCTGCAGAAAAGCCGCCGCGTCGTTGCCTTGAAAAACCAGAACGCCGAGATCACTCAGCCATGCCACACCTGGTTCACTATGGGCACTTTTGCCGCCATCGGCGTCGGTTAAGGTCTTCTGCTGCCATTGTTGACGGAGCATGTCTGATACGCTTGGGTTGAATTAAGATGATAATTGTCCCGTGCATTACGCTCAGTGTCGAGTCATGGCTGAACGGGGCAGGTGTGATCGGCAGTAGAAACGCAGATGATCCATCGCGGATGAACCAGCAATATGACTGAAAAGAGTCTGACCGAAAGCGAAAAGAACCGGATTTACTGGCGCAGCCGTCGCGGCATGCTGGAGCTCGAGTTGCGGTTGCTGCCGTTTGTCGAAAATCGCTTTCACACCCTTTCGGAGCAGGATCAACGGGCATACGCCGCGCTGCTTGAGCATGAAGACTGGGAAATATTCGACTGGCTGCAGGATCGCGAACAAGTCCCTGATCCAGCGATCAGGCGAGTTATCGGCTTGATCAAATCACCTTAAAGATTCCAGATCCAGGCCACCCTTCACCACTCGACGGTCTCGTTTACCGGCCGGGTACCCGGCGTCAGTTGCACTATTGTCTGACCGCTTTCGTTGTTGCCTGCGGCTGGACGATCTGGTTTGGTCTGCCGGGTCTCATCGCAGGTCTGTGGGTTCTTGGCAGGCCGGAAACCAACCGGCATCAACGGCTGTCTTTGCAACAGATCAGCAACGCCCAGCTGTTGCCGGACGCCATTGTGATTCACTACGCTGGTTTATATCGTCGGATAATTGTGTACCGCGATGAACTTTCCACTGCGGACTTCAAAGCGCTTCGTCGATTTTTAAAACAGAACATCGCGCCGCGGATTCGGCCAGGCCAGCGGATCAAGGCATGCTTCGCGGTTGCAGATCGATATTTTCCAGCGCGCCCGGAAAGAGGATCGTATCTGCGGCGTTGGGGTCCTGATCGGGAAAATCGAGATTGAAATGAAGCCCTCTGCTTTCATGGCGTTTAAGAGCGGAGCGGATGATCAGATCGGCAACGTTTGTCAGATTGCGCAGCTCGATCAGATCCGCGGTTACCCGGTAGTGGCTGTAATATTCGTGGATCTCCTGTTTGAGCAGATCAACGCGTCGCTGTGCCCTCTGCAGACGTTTGGTGGTTCGCACTATGCCAACGTAGTCCCACATGAAGCGCCGAAGTTCATCCCAGTTGTGCGAGATGATGACTTCTTCGTCTGAATCGGTGACTTGTGATTCATCCCAGTGGGGTACTTGAACCAGGCTTGGCTGACGGCCGAGTTCCGAGACGATTCTCCTGGCGGCAGAGTCAGCGTACACCAGGCATTCCAGCAGCGAGTTGCTTGCCAGGCGATTCGCACCATGTAACCCGGTACAGCTGACCTCACCAATTGCAAACAGGCCGGGGATGTCTGTGCGTCCTTCCAGATCAACCATGACACCTCCGCAGGTGTAGTGCGCGGCGGGAACCACCGGGATGGGTTCGCGGGCGATGTCGATTCCGAATTCAGCACAGCGTTCGGCGATGGTCGGGAAATGTTCGTTTATAAACGCCCGTCCGCGGTGGGAGATATCAAGGTACACACAGTCCGAGCCCAGCCGTTTCATTTCATGGTCGATGGCCCGGGCGACGATGTCTCGTGGTGCGAGTTCAGCGCGCGGGTCAAACGAATCCATAAACCGCGAGCCATCCGGCAGCTTCAGCACGCCGCCCTCACCACGCACGGCTTCAGAGATGAGAAACGACTTGGCATGCGGGTGGAAGAGGCAGGTCGGATGAAACTGGTTGAATTCCATATTGGCGATTCGGCAGCCGGCGCGCCAGGCCATGGCAATCCCGTCCCCCGTTGAGCTGTCGGGGTTGCTGGTGTACAGGTAGACCTTGCTCGCCCCGCCAGTTGCCAGAATGACAAAACGGGCTTGAAACACCTCAACATGACCGGAGGTCCGGTTCAGAACGTATGCTCCTGCGCAGCGGCTCGGGTGGCGACCCAGTCGACTCAGATTGATCAGGTCGATTGCAACACGATCATTGATAAGATCGATGCTCGGATGGTCGAGCACTTTCTGGGTAAGAGACTGAGTGATCGCCCGACCGGTGGCATCTGCAACGTGGAGCACACGACGGAAACTGTGGCCGCCTTCGCGGGTCAGATGAAACTCGTTTTCCTCACCATCAAAATTCACCCCCCAGCTTCGCAGCGCCCTGATTGCAGCGGGCGCGCCCGCTACGGTGAACTCCACTGCCCGCTGGTCACACAGACCCGCGCCAGCGGTCAGAGTATCTTCCACGTGGGAGTCGAAACTGTCGTCCGGATCAGTTACGGCGGCGACACCGCCTTGTGCCCAGTGCGAAGATCCACTTTCGATATCGCCTTTGCTCAGCACGGTGACCCGTGCATGTGGCGCCAGATGCAATGCGGCGCTCAAGCCCGCAGCACCACCGCCAATGATCAGAATATCTGTGGAAAACCGTTGGCTCATACGAGAACAGCATTGCCCAGGGGCTGCTAGTATAAGCACAGTGGAAGCGGCAGAATATCGGCCGCGTTGAATGAGGTCGGAGCGTCATTGTCGAAGGACACAGATAGGGAACTGGTCAAACGGGTGCAGAAAGGTGACCAGGCCGCGTTCGACCTGTTGTTCACCCGTTACCAGCAGAAGATTCTTAATCTCATCAGCCGCTACGTCCGTGATGAACGGGAAGTGGAAGACGTCGCGCAAGAGGCGTTTATCAAAGCGTTCAGGGCGCTGCCACGGTTCCGTGGTGAAAGTGCCTTCTACACCTGGTTGTACAGAATCGCGATCAACACGGCGAAAAATCACCTGGTGGCGCGCGGTCGTCGGCCTCCTAGTACCGATCTCGACATACAGGACGATATTTTTCTCGATGGCTCCGAAATGCTGCATGACAGCGAAGATCCTGAATCAGCTTTGGCGCGCGATCAGCTCGAAAGCGAGATTGATCAAGCCATTGCGGCATTACCCGAAGATCTGCGCAGCGCGGTAACGCTTCGGGAATTCGACGGTCTAAGCTACGAGCAAATTGCCCAGATAATGGATTGCCCCGTGGGCACGGTGCGCTCGCGAATATTCCGGGCGCGGGAAGCGATAGATGAGCGGATTAAACCGCTGTTACGACACAGGGATGCGTCGTGATGGATGGGTATTTTCCGACTCAGATCCGACTTAGAGGTGCAACAGAAATATGTCCGACAAACTGAAAGAATCGCTGTCAGCGGTTATTGACAGCGAAGCTGACGAGTTCGAACTCCGACGTGTGCTGGACGAGATCGGAAAAAACATTG
>JAQBYL010000123.1 GCA_027622495.1 Pseudomonadota bacterium | reverse complement strand
CTCAGATGACTGCTTGAAATATCCAGCCATGACATTTCAAATCGAATGCTCAACAACTTGGCAATGCCGTCCTGCGTGATACTTGCCGAGATCAAGGCTGGAACGGCGTGGAAAGACGACGCCGCACCAATAGCGTCAGTCCCAAGCTTGGCATACGGCTGGTCGCGATGCACCATAAAAACGCCAGTTTTAAAGCGAGGATGTGAGGTTTGGCTGTCGTGTTCCGGCTTGTCATAGAGCGCTTGCGGGTGGGCCCTGTGAAAACGCCCTACCACGCTGAAATCGCAGTCGATCGTTTCGGCGCAGGCAAACGCTGCCACATGGTCTTGCGAGGTTTGCCCTCCCCTTTAAGATTGAAATTACCATCGCCTCGCCGTAACGCCGCTTGAGTGCAGTAAAGGAGGGTTTCACACTCGTTGAAACCTGCCCGCCGTTGCGTGCACTGCATCCGAACCCTGCATCTTCTGCATCGACCACGACGGTTCAAAGGCCAGCCCGTGCTGTTTTAAAGGCTGCATTTAGACGTGTGTAGCCAGCACCGATGATAGGCTCATCAGCCAAAGCAGGCAGCACAGATTTGCTTTTGGGTGCGCGGGGGAAGGCGACCCACCAATGGGGCGCGGGCTTGCAATCGGGCCTGAAGCAATAACCTCGCTGTACCGTGTCAGGTCCCAGCATGATCAGCAAGTATCATGTCTGCCCCTTTTTCAGCAACCATGATGGTGGGTGCATTCGTGTTTCCCGAGGTTAGCGCCGGAAACACTGAAGCATCAATCACCCGCAGATTTGCCAGCCCATGCACCTTCAGTCGCGCGTTAACGACACTATCCCGGTCACTTTCGCCCATGCGACAGGTGCTGACGGGATGGTACACAGTGCTCGCGCGCGCACGGATGTCAGCGATCATCTCCTCATCGCTTTCCACATGAGGCCCTGGATAGATTTCTTCGGTGAGGATATTCGCGAAGGCAGGCGCCGCGGCTAGCTTGCGCAGAAAACGCGCGCCTTCCAACTGTTCAGCAACATCGTGGTTGGTGGACAGATAGTTGGGATGAATTGTGGGCGCGTCCAGCGGATTGGCCGAGCGCAGGTCCAGATAGCCCCGACTGGTCGGACGGGTCGGCTGTGTGCCCATGATCAAGCCTGAGAACGGATCGGGACTCATTAGCGGGCGCTTGCCGGGAGGCGCCTTGGTATAGCTGACCGGCGAGAAATATAGCTGGATGTTGGGTCGGGGGAGGTCTGGCCGGGTCTTAATGAACCCGCCTGCCTGATTCACTCCCAGTGAAAGCGGACCTCGGCGCCGCAGAAGGTAGGTCAGCCCGTGCCGCAACTTCCCGTGCAGGGGTCTAAGCTCGTCGTTGAGCGTCGGCACCCGGGCCTTATAGGTATAATCGATGCACAAATGATCCTGCAGATGGCGGCCCACATTTGGCTGAGCTTGCACCACGTCAATTCCGTGCCGCTCAAGCGCGTCCACCGGGCCGATGCCGGAGAGCATGAGCACCTGCGGCGAGTTCACCGATCCGGCGGAAAGGATCAACTCGCGCCCAACGGCTGCCCGCTCGATCCGGTCGTTGCGCAGGTATTCGACGCCGGTCACGCGCCGCCCCTCAAACAGGAGCCGGGTAGCGTGGGCATTGGACACCACTGTCAGGTTTACGCGATGGCGCGCGGTATGCAGGTAGGCCCGCGCCGCCGACATACGCAGACCGCCCTTTGCCGTGATCTGGTACAGTCCGACGCCCTCATTCGTGGCTGCGTTAAAATCGGGGGTAAAGGGCAGGCCACATTCCCCGGCCGCGCGAAGGAAATTTTGGCAGGTCGGATGCAGATCCTGCGTCATGGTTGATACATATAGCGGACCATCGCCCCCGCGCCATTCCGAGGCACCCTGATCGTTTGTTTCGCTTTTTCGGAAGTAGGGCAGCACATCGCTCCAGCCCCAGCCAGGATTGCCCATGGCCTGCCAATCGTCAAAATCGCCCGGATGGCCGCGGATATAGACCATTGCGTTGATCGAGGATGACCCGCCGATCACTTTACCGCGCGGCCAATAGCTGATGCGGTTCTCGGTCCCGGGGTCGGGTTCGGACTTATACATCCAGTTAATACGCCTGTCATAGAAGGCCATGCCATAACCGATGGGCATCCAGATCCTGAGATGCCTGTCATGGCCGCCTGCTTCGAGCAGCAGCACCGTATAGCGGCCATTCTGCGTCAGCCGGTTGGCTAGCACGCATCCGGCCGACCCTGCCCCGACGATCACAAAGTCATAGGTTCTCAAAAGGGTCACCCGTTTCAGGTTAGGGGTTTGCTGCGCTGCACCAGAACCGATACCAGGGCGAGCAGGGCGGATCCGACCATCAGGAAGAATGACACCGCGTTGAGCACCGGCGTCGAGCCAACCTTGACCATGCGATCATACATCGTTATCGTCAGCGGCGCCTCTGAGCCGACAAGAAAGAGCGTTGTGTTGAAATTTTCGAACGAGACCAGAAACGCCACGATGCCCGCCGCCGCCATGGCTGGAAACAGGAATGGCAGGGTGATCGTGCGCAAGACGCGCACCCGGCTGGCGCCGAGGTTGAACGCCGCCTCTTCCAAAGACACGTCGAACTTCTTCAGCCGGGCAATGACCACTAGCGAGGTGATGGTGGTGATGAAGGAAAATTGCCCCAGAACCACCAGAACGATCCCTGGGCGCAGGAAATCGAGTTCAAGCGACAGCGTCGCCGCGGCCCCGTTTGCGATGGTGCTGGCCACTAGCAGGATTGATATCCCAAGGATGACGCCGGGTATGACCAGCGGTACAACCATAACGATGTAAAGGAAATCCTTTGCAGGAAACTTGTAGCGAACGAATAGGAAGGCGTTACAGGTGCCAACAAAGACCGACAGCATCGACACGCAGCTTGCAATGACAAAGGAATAGTACAGCCCGCGCATGAGCCTGCGGTCATGGAACATGCCCAGCTTAGGTTCGGTGTCGTTGAAAAACCAGTCCATCGTGAACCCCCGCCACGGCAGCGATGGGAACATTGAATCGTTGAAAGCGAACATGCCGGCGCCAACTAGCGGCGCTGCCAGAAACACAAAGAATGCCACTACATAGATGCGGTAGCCGGTCAGAAAGATGATGCTGGGTTTTATGGCCATCAGCTGCGCGCCACCGTGGTGTTCAGCGTCTGGCCTGTCAGTTTCAACCCGCCCCATATGACCAGCGAGGTAAAGGCCAGCAGCACGAAGCCGAATGCGGCACCAGCCTCCCAGTTGTAGCGGGTAATAAACTGGTCATAGATCTGTTCGGTAAACCAACTAGAATTCTTTCCGCCCAGCAGGATCGGAGTCAAGTAACTGCCCGCCGTAAGCATGAACACGACGATGCAGCCCGATACGATACCGGGCATGGCATAGGGGATGATGATCCGGCGCAGCACCGTCGGGCCGTTGCCGCCAAGGTTGTAGCCTGCCTCGATCATAGCATCGTCCATCCCATCGAGCGTGGATACGAGCGGCACAATCATGAAGAGGATCGTGGTATAGACCAGCCCCATGATCACTGTGGCATCGTTATAAAGGAACTCGATCGGTGCGTTGATCACACCGGCCCATTGCAGAGTGTTGGAGATTACGCCGGTTTCACGCATCAGCAAAATCCAGCCGAAGGCACGGATAAGGTCACTGACCCAGAGCGGGATGAGGCACATCAGAAACAGCGCCCCGCGCGCCCGCCTGCCTGCGATCTTGGCGATATAATAGGCGATGGGGAAGCCGAGGATCAAGGCCAGCAGGGTCACCAGGAGCGACATCGAACCGGTGCGCAACAGGGTATTCCAGTAGATTGGTTCGTTAAAGAAATTGAGGTAGTTCCCGAACCCGAACTCATAGACCCGGGGCGCGACCTTCTCGCGCAAGGAAATGTGCAGCATCCCCAGATGTGGCAGGATGATGAGCAGAGTAATCCACAGCGCGAAGGGTGCGAACAGCAGCAAAAACGAAAGGCGTTTAATGTCTTTTTGCATCGTCAGACAGTCCTCAATCCTTAAAGCTCAAGGTTTGCGCAACTGGCCATGACAAAATGACCTCGTCCTTCGGCTTCAGGTCCTGTTCGTCACCGGTCAGAACAACATCCGCCTCAATTAGTTCGCCTGCCCGATTCTTGACCAGGACCCGACTGTTGGCGCCATTGAACAGGATGCTGTCGACCCTACCCTCAATCGTGTTTTGTCCAGCATCGGCCTGTGGGTTATGTCCTGCCGAGCGCTGCGCAGTAATAAATTCGGGACGCACATATGCGTTCACGATATCACCGACCTGAGGGGAAACTGTGCCCCGGACTATTCCGCGCAAACTCAGTCCGCCATCGGTTGCAACCTCGACCTCGCCACTCTCGACGCGCGACACACGTCCCGCCCACCGATTCGTGTGACCCACAAAGCCTGCGACAAATGCGGCGGCAGGTTTGTGATACAACTCTTGCGGCGTTCCGATCTGGACGAATTTGCCACCGTTCATGATGGCCACATGGTCGGACATCACAAGGGCTTCAGATTGGTCGTGGGTAATATAGACAAAAGTGGTGTCAAACTGGTGCTGAAGCAGTTTCAGTTCAATCTTCATGGCTTCGCGCAGCTTGAGATCCAGTGCGCCCAGCGGTTCGTCCAGCAACAGTACATCGGGGTCAAGCACCATGCAGCGTGCGATCGCGATACGCTGCTTCTGACCACCCGAAAGTTGGGTGATTTCTCGGTTCGCAACATCTGGCAAGGAAATGCGTTCAAGAACATCATGCACCTTCGCGCGGATGACATCCTTCGACGCCCCGCTGCAGCGCAGACCATAGGCAATGTTCTCATAGACATTCATCATCGGGAACAAGGCAAGATGTTGGAACACCATCTTTACATTGCGGCGGTTGGGAGGCGTGCTGATGACAGACCTGCCCTTGATCCGGATATCGCCCGAGCTTGGCTGCTCGAACCCGGCGATCATGCGCATCAGGGTTGTCTTGCCGCAGCCTGACGGCCCAAGGATAGAAAAGAACGATCCTTTTGGAATGACAAATGACACATCATCAACGGCCCGCACCGAGCCAAAGTGCTTTGACACCTGGTCGCATTCCAGATCGTACTCGGCAGTTGAATGCATAAAATGTCCTGAGGAAAAAAATGGCTCGGATATCAAAACTGCTGCGCAACGTCTGTCTGCGCAGCAGCTTCGGTCAGATCGCAATGTGGCCCGAGGCTTATTGACCGCCGGTGGCTGCCTTGATCTTTTCGAGCGTCTTTCCTTCCATATCTTCAATACCCGGAGGGATGTTGGCAAAGAACTTCAGATTGTTGATGTCGTCGACGCTGAAGGCCGCGTTAACGGCGTCCTTTTTGTCTACAGGCAGCAGATCAATCCCGCCTTCGACGGCCGCAATCGCGCCAGTGCTGGCCGACATGATCGTTACATTCTCGGGCTCGAGCACAAAGTTGATCCACTTGTAGGCAGCGTCATCGGCATTCCCTCCACGGGGCAAGGCAAACGTGTCGATCCAGGCCAGTGCACCTGTCTTTGGTGGAACAAAGACAATATTCTCGTTTTCACCATATAGCTTGTAGGCTGTCGAGTCCCAGGTTTCCGAGGCGACGATCTCGCCCGAAAGCATCATTGCCGAAAGGTCATCGCCCCCGCTCCAATAGGCTTTGAGGTTGTCCTTGCAGGCGATCAGCTTGTCGGCGACTTTGTCTAGGATGATTTGGTACTCTGCAAGATCGTCATAGGCCGCAAACGGGTCTTCGCCCATGTCAAAAGCCATCCCGAGCAGGATCGTGCGCCGCAGGCGCATCGAGGTCTTGCCTTTGTATTCTGGATCGCACAGGTCGCCCCATGCGGCGATGTTTGGCGCCAGTTCCATGTTGGTCATGATGCCGGATGTTCCCCACTGGTGTGGAACCGCATAAACTTCGCCGTCAATGGTCGTGTTGGCCTTCACGCCTTCCAATAGCTTTGCCTGCATGGCCCCCGTGTTGATTTTGGACAGGTCCAGTGGTTTATAGATGTTATATTCCTGCTGCACCGCAAAGATACGGTCATGGCTTGGTTGTGCCAGATCAAAACCTGCCCCATCGGTCGCGCGCAGTTTGGCAACCATTTCTTCATTGTTTGAAAAAGTAACCTCGACGGTGATGTCGGGGTATATGGCCTCAAACTTTTTTACCAACTCTTCCGGGGCATATGATCCCCAGGTCAAAATACGCAAGGTTTCCGCCTGCGCCGGCGCCGTAATCATGACGGTTGTGGACAAAAGCCCTATTATTGCAAGACGCTTTACCATGTCGAGCTCCTTGTTGAATGTACCAAGTCAGCACATTTTTGTTTTTCGTTGCAATTATTATTGTCATTAAAGCTTCACATTGGACTGCAGCACATATCCATTATAGAATTTGTTTCATACCAATTTTAGAAAGTTTTCGTCTGGTAAGGCACCTTGCAGGACGCTTATGTTTGCTGAGCTGGGTTCCGGGCTGGGGTTAATCGAGAATTCTCGCCATCACCTCCATCCCTTGCTTGATTTCGCTGATGCTGGCGGTGCCATAACCGATGACGATACCTTTTTTTTCAAGCGGAGTAAGGCAGTAACGGCCGAGACCCGACAGTGTCAGCCCTGCATCGCTGGCAGCCTTGACGAACAGCGCCTCGTCTCTTGTCCTGTCATTGAAAAATCCGACGGTGTGGAAACCAGCCGACGCCCGCTGGACTTGCATGTGCGACTCCAGCAATTTGGCATGTTCGTGTAAGATCTCGTGCTGTCGCTTGTAGTGCTGGCGCATGGTCCTGATATGCGTAGCGAAATGACCTTCGTCGATGAAATCGGCGACGACGGCCTGCGGCCAAGTAGGGACCCCGCTCAAGGCCGACGAAAAGATTGCCTTGATGGCCTCTAACATGCTGTCTGGCGCTACCAGAAAACCGAGGCGGAGAGACGGGAACAGCGTTTTCGAGAAAGTGCCCACGTAGATCACCCGGCCATTTGTGTCGATGCTTCTCAAGGTCGGAAGTGGCTGATGACCGAAATAGAAATCGCCGTCATAGTCATCCTCGATAACGAAGGCGTCGGCCCTATCCGCTGCGTCGAGAAGCGCCAAGCGACGGGACAGGCTGAGGACCGTGCCCAGAGGTTGCTGATGCGACGGCGTGACAAAGGCCAGACGGAAATCCGGTGCCTGTGCCAGACCATCCTCCACGACGATGCCTTCGTCATCCACCGCAACTGGAACAAGGTCGGCGCCCTGCGAAATGAATGCATTACGCGCACCGATGGCACCGGGATTTTCGAACCAAACTTTGTCTCCGTGATTCAGCAGCATGGCGCTGATCAGCGAGAAGGCATGCTGGGCGCCGCCGACGATGAAGATCTTGTCAGGGTTAACCTGAATGCCGCGACTTGCGTTGAGATGTGCCGCGATCGCTTCCCTGAGCCGTGGCAAGCCGAAAGGATCGCCATAGCCCATAATGGTGTCCCGGTCCGATCTGAGATGACGCGCCGAAAGCCGCGCCCACTGGGCCATCGGGAAATTGCCCACGGCCGGAAGGGCGGTGACAAAGGCTTGTGACTTATACGGCAGGCGTTTGCGCTCGGCAAACAGATTGCACGCCCGCACCGTCGAGCGCGACAGCCGCAGCTGCCTTGCCTGTTCACCGGCGGCAGGCTCAGCTTCAATCCGCGCGCGGCCACTCAT
This sequence comes from Pseudomonadota bacterium, assembly GCA_027622495.1. Lineage (GTDB taxonomy): Bacteria > Pseudomonadota > Gammaproteobacteria > Pseudomonadales > Azotimanducaceae > JAQBYL01. Next base: position 2,503 of record JAQBYL010000123.1, on the reverse strand, counting down.
CGTGTGACTGACGAAGGTGCCGGCGCCAATCCTTGTCTCCAGCAGACCCTCTGAGATCAGCCGGCTGACTGCATCGAGTGCCGTGGTACGCGACACTCCCACTTCGCTGGCCAACGTTCTTGTCGCGGGCAAACGATCGCCACCAGTCAGGCCGCCAGACAGGATAATGTCGCGCAGTCCCATGTAAAGCTGAATGCTAATCTTGTGGTCCTGCGATCTGTCGATCCGGATCGAGGAGAGGATCGCACCTGCCTTGGTTTTCATTCATGCTCTCCATCGCTGGACAAAATTGGTATTATTATTTTACGAGATTGGACCTTACCGCAAGTCCAATCGACCCTCTAAGTATCGCTTTAGGCAGCCCTGGAATTGACGCTCATGAAAATTTCCCAAATCGAGACCTTCGCCTCCGAATTTGTTTGCTTTGTGAAGGTGACGGCAGACACTGGCGACATCGGGTGGGGACAGGTCGCGCCTTATTGCGCCGATATCACCGCGAAGGTCGTCCATCGGCAGGTCGCACCGCATGCGCTTGGTCAGCCGGCCCTTGATATTGACGCCCTTGTTGATCTTATCCCGGAACGCGAACACAAGTTCCCGGGCTCTTATCTTCAGCGCGCACTTGGCGGACTAGATACCGCGCTATGGGATTTGCGCGGACGGTTAGAGGGCAAATCGGTCTGCGAATTGATCGGTGGCACGCCGGGTGCAATTCGGGCCTATGCCTCATCAATGAAGCGTGACATCACACCAAATGATGAAGCTGCGCGCCTGATCCGTCTGCGTGACGACTTCGGTTTTGATGCGTTCAAGTTCCGGATCGGGGCCGAATGTGGCAGAGGCAAGGATGAATGGCCCGGACGAACCGAAGAGATCGTGCCGACGATGCGTAAGGCCATGGGCGATGACGTCGCGCTTCTTGTGGATGCAAACTCGTGCTACACGGTCGAACAGGCTATCGAGATCGGCAAGATGCTGCAGGACCGCGGCATTAGTCATTTCGAAGAGCCTTGCCCCTACTGGGAGTATGAGCAGACGAGGCGTGTGACAGAGGCGCTGTCCATCGACGTGACCGGCGGAGAGCAAGACTGCGAACTGCCGAACTGGCGCTGGATGATCGAAATGAAGGCCGTCGATGTGGTGCAGCCCGACATATGCTATCTGGGCGGGCTGACGCGCACCTTGCGGGTCGCCGAGATGGCGCGGAAGGCGGGCCTTCCCTGCACACCGCACTGCGCCAACTTGTCGATGGTGACCCTGTTTACCATGCACCTGCTGCGTGCCATTCCCAACGCGGGCAAGTATCTGGAGTTCTCGATCGAGCGCGAGGATTACTATCCTTGGCAGTACGGTCTGTTCCGCAATGATCCTTATATCATTAGTGACGGCAAGGCGACGGTCACAGGCGAACCCGGTTGGGGTGTCGAGATCGATCCGGAATGGTTGGCGCGATCGACGTATCAAGTGAGCGACGCTGGTTAGACATCAAAAAGGGGCAGGGACCGTGGCAGACGCAATATTTACCGAAGATTTCAAGCTCTCGCCTTACTGGTGGGACAAGTCACCGCCCGTCGAGACCGGACCGCAGCAGCTGCCGCGGGTGGCGGATGTGCTGGTAATCGGGGCGGGCTACACGGGATTGCACGCAGCAATTAAGGTGGCCCGCGGGGGGCGCAGCGTGGTAGTGATCGATGCAGCGGCGTTGGGCTGGGGATGCAGCACCCGCAACGGCGGGCAGATTAGCACCAGCATTAAGCCCGACCTGGCGACCCTGACCAAGCGCCACGGTGCAGATACAGCGCGCGCGATTTTGCGCGATGGTCATGCATCGCTTGCCTTCATCAGGGACTTTGTCAAAACCGAGAATCTGGAGTGCGATTTCCGTACTGTCGGGCGCTTTCACGCCGCACATAATCCGCAATCTTTCGCGCAGCTCGCACGCTCGGTCGAGAGCCAGCCCATGGGGTTTGAACTGCCTGCACAGATCGTTTCTCGCAGCGATCAACAGGCCGAGATTGGCACTGACGCCTACCATGGCGGGGTGGTCTATGAAAACCACGCCTCCATCGATCCGGGGCGCTATCATGCCGGGCTGTTGCGGCTGGCACAGGAGGCAGGCGCTGTCACGATCCCCCAGTGTGCAGCAAAGGGACTGGAGCGGGAGGCGGCAGGCTACCGCGTCATAACCGCAAAGGGGGTTATTCAAGCGCGCGATGTGGTGCTTGCCACCAACGGTTATACCGACGGGCTGTCGAAATGGCACCAACGGCGGGTGATCCCGATTGGCAGCTATATGATCGCAACCGAGAAACTGCCGACCGAGGTTATCGATACCCTGATTCCACGTGACCGCATCGTGTCGGATACTCGCCGTGTCGTCTATTACTACCGCGCCTCGCCAGACCGCAAACGCATCCTGTTCGGCGGGCGCGTCAGCCACGCGGAAACCGATACGCATCGGTCCGGGTCTCTGTTGCGTGATGAGTTGATACGGCTTTTCCCG
>JAQBYL010000122.1 GCA_027622495.1 Pseudomonadota bacterium | reverse complement strand
AGCATGGGCGATGTCCGGGTCGATGGTCAGCCGGTGCACATGTCAAAAACCGACTGGCATATCGAACGTGGAGCACCTTGTTTGAGTGAGCACACCGAAGAGGTGCTGAATCGCGTTCTGGGGATGTCATCCGAAGAGGTCGCTGATCTGCGTCAGCAGGGTGTCATATGAGCGCGTTAAAAGGGCTTAGAGTTGTAGAACTGGCGAATGAACGACTTGCGTTTGCCGGTAAACTCCTGGGTGACATGGGTGCGGACGTGATCCTCGTTGAGCCTCCCGGGGGCGATCCAAGCCGCCACTATCCACCCTGGCTCGACGATGAACCCGGCGAAGATCGAAGTCTATACTGGTGGCACTACAACACCAGCAAACGCAGCGTAGTCCTCGATCTGGACGAGCCTTCTGATCAACAGCGCTTTCGCAATCTGATCAAAAGTGCCGACATATTGATCGAATCGGAAAACACCCAGCGTCTGGCAACGCTCTCACTCGACTATGCCGATATGTGCAAGCTGAACCCCGGTCTGATCCACGCGGCCATGACCTCCTACGGCCGCAACCATCCAGACTCAAACCTGCCCGTGACAGACCTGACAATTCTGGCCGGGGGCGGCCCGGTATGGAGTTGCGGCTACGACGATCACCGTCTGCCGCCGGTGCGCGGCTGGGGCAATCAGGGCTACCACACCGGCTGCCATTTCACCTTCATGGGTGTGTTGACCGCCTTGATGAATCGACTACTTAGTGGTGAAGGTCAGTTTGTGGATGTCAGCATGCACGCCGCTGCCAACATAACTACAGAAAGTGCGACCTATGCGTGGCATGTGGCCCGGGCAACCGTGTTGCGTCAGACCGGACGCCATGCCGGCGCGCGACCATCGGGAGAAACGCAGAAGCTGTGTGCCGACGGGCACTACGCTAACACCGGCGTACCCCCACGCAAGCCTGCGGACTTTGCAAGCCTCGCAAAGTGGCTCAGCGATTCCGGTCTGGACCATGAATTACCCGAAGCCGTTTTTCTACAGATGGGTGCAGTCTGGGAAGGACCGTTTGATCTTTCTCTGATCGGTACCGACGACACCATCACCGCCATCTTCGGCGCCGGTCGCGAAGCCCTTAAACTTCTCGCGGGTCATCTGAGCGCACAGGATTTTTTTATCGGTTGTCAGGAGGCAGGGCTCGCAACCGGCCCGGTCAATACCCCGGAAGAGACCTTCGAAGACCCGCATTTCATTGCCCGCGGTTTTCAGGTTGAGGTGACCCACGAGGACCTCGGTCGAACATTCCGCTACCCCGGAGCACCGTACAAATTACCCGCCAGTCCCTGGGCAATCGGGCGACGGGCACCAAAGCTGGGCGAACATACGCAAGCGGTGTTCGCTGAGTTGCCGATTTAGATCGACGGCTTAAAGCAACCGACTTCAGTCGCTGCAAGCAGCTTCAGCTCTGATACACCCTTTCACCTTCTACAAAGGTGGCCGCTACATCATCGACGTTCAAGCGCTCGCGAATATCTTTCCATGGCAGTTTCATCAAACACAGATCGGCGATGCTGCCGAGGTTAAGATCCACCGCAGGACCGCCAGGATCATCAAGCGGTGTCGTCGAGCGACTGAAAGCCTGTTCCGGTGTCAGACACTCAGCTTCACCCACGACAATACCGCTGGGCGTTGTCCTGTGAACTGCACAGCGCATGGTCAGCCACGGATCGGCGCTGCCGTAGGGTGCATCTGAACTCAATGCCACCCGCTGATTAACAAGTGATCTGACACGATAAAGATCAGGCAGCTCATGCGGCAGCAGATCTTCGACGTACTGATCCCCCCGCAGCGCAACCAGACTCGGCTGAGTTACCACTGTGAGATCCAGGTTCCTCAAGGTGCTTAGAACCTCTGCAGGGATCACGGCACCGTGTTCGATCCGATCTGAACCACAACTGCCGGCTGCATCAATGGCCGCCAGCGCAAACAACAGCTCGATGCGCGACACACAGTGAAATGCCACCCCACGCGACGCGGCATGGGCTCGTTTGATGCGATCGATTAATTCATCCAACGGCGGAAGATTGTCTTCATCCAGGAGTATCTTGAGCTCTCCGAGAGTCAGCAGTGTATTGGCAAAGTGTTGATCCGTTAGAGATTCATTGCCCATCAGCCGGATGTGCTGGCGCAGTTGACCCTCGGTGAGAAGCCTGCAGAACAGATCAACCGTGTTGTGATCGTTGGTAACCGAAGCATCAGTCAACCCGGTTACACCGGCTGCAGCCAGTTCAGCGGACACGCGGGCGAGGTTCAGTGGTGTTGATCGTTTGAGCTGGGCAGACAGCCAACCATCCAGACGAAACAATCTGCCGGTAACTCCATGGTTGTCTGTCTCGATGCCCTGCCAACCAACCTGGGATTCGATATCGAGCATCTGCACCGCTCGGCTGTTCAGCATCCACATCTTGCCACTTCTATGCTGCAGCCTGAACGGTCGTTCCGGTACCAGTGCATCCAGGTCCCGCGCGGTGAGCTCCCCGGCTACACTCTCGTGATAACCGACACCTCTGATCCAGCCGGACCCTGTTACACCGTGCAGCACTTGCCGCAGATCATTCAGGTTATTCACCTGGGGCGGACCGCACACCACGGACTCAGCGAACGCGGCAAGTGAGAACAGATGGATGTGGTGGTCCACAAGACCAGGCAGAAGTGCACCGCCATGACCCGCAACCACCGGGTCATCGCCGGGTGCGAGACCAAAGCCGATTTCTACCAGTTTGCCGTTGTGTATGCGGACATCGACACCTGCCATGTAATCAGATGTTGTCTGTTCGATCTGCCCGTGCAGTTCAACGTTCTGGATCAGCATTCGATTCACTTGCGCGATCCACGCACAGGCGCTGGCTTCAACATGAACTCCTCATGATCGACGAGATCTGCGCCACTGCGGGCGTATACTGGCGGGCATGGTGGATGTGCTGCACTTCAAAGATCTGGTTCATCGGCTGAAAGACCCGATGGTGGCCGAAGCTCATGCGTTTGTCAGTAACGCAGACCCTCTGCTGGTCGACCTGTCAACTGTCAGCCACGACCCGGAACCGGTCATTCAACCCGCCTGTCCGGTGATCGGTGTTGTGACCAGCACAACACTGGATCAACCAATACCCGAAGTTGTGGACGTGGTTGCCCACAGTCCTGCCGAAATGGAGATTCTGATCAGAGCCTGTCGGAACAGCCCACAGGCCGCAACCGTGCTGGTGCAGGTTCTGCGACACAACGCAGGAAGCGACGTGTGGCAGGGCCTGCTCACCGAATCGCTGGCCTATTCAACTCTGCAGCATGGCAGCACCTTCGTTAACTGGCTTGGCGCGAAAAAGCCCGCAGCGGGGAAAGCCCCGCAGGATGAATCTCCCGTTCTGATGGCGCGGGTCCAAGATGAACTGACTGTCACGCTGAATCGTCCAGCTCTGCACAACGCTTATTCCGCAGCGATGCGCGATGGTCTTATCGAAGCGTTACAGCTTGCGCTGCTTGATCAGAAACTGCGTGTCAGACTCATGGGAAACGGCCCCTCCTTCAGCGCGGGCGGCGACTTGAATGAGTTCGGTGAAGCCCGCGATGCCGCCATCGCACACGTCACCCGGACAGCACGCAGTGCCGCGTGGATGATGCACCAACTCAAAGACCGGATGACGGTTCAGCTGCATGGCGCCTGTATCGGCGCCGGCATTGAACTTCCCGCTTTTTGTGCACGGATCGAAGCAAGGCGTGACGCTCTCTTCAGACTGCCCGAGGTAGGCTTCGGGTTAGTTCCCGGCGCTGGGGGAACGGTCAGCGTAACCCGTCGAATAGGAAGATTGAAAACTGCGTGGTTTGCTTTGTCTGATCAGACGATCGATGCGGTAACCGCATTGGAGTGGGGGCTGATTGACTCGATCAACTAGATAACCTGCTCGAAACGCGTAATCAGAACGTCTGCTTCACCACCCGCCGCAGTAGCTTGCCGGTTTCGTTGTAAGGCAACTCATCACAGATCCGTATAACCTGTGGAACGCGCGAAGATCGCATGCGGTCCTTGATCCAGGTCTGCAGCTCCTCAATGGGCGCAGATTGACCAGGTTTGAATACAACGGCTGCGGCGATCCCTTCACCCCACTGTTCGTCCGGAATGCCCACAACAGCGGCATCCCGCACAGCGGCGTGGTCGAGCAGCACATCTTCGATCTCGCCAGGAGATATGTTTTCACCACCCCTGACAATCACATCGTCGGCACGGCCTTCCAGGAACAGATAGCCTTCTTCGTCCATGCGCCCTGCATCGCGGGTGGGGAACCAACCCTCACTGTTCGTCACACTGCCGCGGCCTTCATACTCACCGGAGACCTGCTCGCCGCGTACGTAAATCTCGCCCCGTTCCCCTGCGGCAACGAGCATGCCCTCATCGTCGCGGATCTCTATTTCAACCCCCGGCAGCGCTTTGCCAACTGAGACCAGACGCTGACGGATACTGTCTGAATCGCTGCCTGCTGCAGCACGATGGTCGTCAGGGCCAAGCACGGCAATTGTTGAGCTGGTTTCAGTTAAACCGTAGGCATTGGTGAAGTCGGTATCCGGGAACAACCGCATTGCCCGCTCTATGATCGACAACGGCATCTTTCCACCACCATAGGAAAGACTGGCCAGATGCGGCATACCGGCGGTTTTCTGACCTTCCAGCGCATCCACCACGCGGGCAAGCATGGTGGGAACCACAAAAGCCGTGGTGATTTCATGTTTGCGGGCGAGATCAATCCACGTCTCGGCAGTGAAGTTTGGCAGCTGCACCACGTGCCGACCGGAATATACCGAACTCAAGATCGCCGCGATCCCTGCAATATGGTATGGCGGCACACAGACTAAGGCTGCTTCCGCCTCGTCTGCGGAGGCAAATTCCACCGAGCTGAGAATGTAGGAAACCAGATGTTTGTGGCGCAGAACGGCTGCCTTCGGTGCCCCCGTGGTGCCACTGGTAAACAGCAGCACGGCAATCTCTTCAGGGTCCATCGACCACTCGCCAGTGATCCGCGCACTGTGCTGGGCGTCAGTTAAAAAGTGTGTGGTGGCAGAGGTAATGACATCTTTGTGGACCGACATGGCAGGCTCGCGCTCATCGCTAGTCACGAGATACGCGGGTTTGATCCGCTCGAGCAGAGCCTCGATTTCGGGATCGGTTAACCGGTAGTTGAGCGGTGCATACGGCACACCCGCCCAGGCACTGGCAAACAGAGTGAGAGGGGTTGCCAGGCTCGAAACGTCCAGCATCCCCACCCTTCTCGCCCCAGATGCCGCCATGCTGCCGGCCCGGGTCGCGGCCGCTTCAAACAACTGCGAATAGGTGTACGAGCGACCACTCGAACCATCCGTAAATGCGGTCCGATCAGGAAACGTCGCGCTGGTCATCTCCAGCAGCATCATTATGTTCATGCGATTCTACGGGTGCCGGATCAGTCGGTTTTTGGCAGTTTTTTGGTGTCTTTCTGCAAAAGCGGTACGCCATTCACGGCGACTCCGCCATCGCCATTTTTGACGCAGAGCACCTCGAGTGTGCCGTCTTCGTTGACGTAGCGCTTGCCAATGCGTATGCCCACCGCGTGGTCGGGATCAACCTGACCTTTTTCAACCGCGCTGCCGGCCGCAACCATCGCAGCACCGCCACAGGTCTCCTCAAGATCACCCGCGGGTGCGAGAACAATCATCACTTCGCCGTCACAGACGGCAGATTTCAGGCGTGCGCCCGTTTTCAGTTCAGCCATGGAAATTCCTCCTCCGACCGCCGATTGTAGGCGAACGTGTGCGTTTGACAACTCTACTTCGGGATTCTCGTATTTTCCGCACGCCAGCAGCACCGGCAAACTTGCGCCGCAATACAGATGTACCGGAGAACCTCACATGTGGCTTGAAGACCCAATCAGGACGGTAACCGTTGGTGTCAGCGGGCTCATCGTCTGCGCGATCGTTATCGCAATTGGGATCGCGGCCCTCGACCTGGTGTTCTGACTGCCTGGGAAATTCTGAGCCTGCAGGCGCTTTCGCAAGGCAGGTTTATCTTCGGGGCCGGGAATGGTCTCTGGCCCAGTGAGTTCGACGACCTGGGCGACTCTGCAAGCCTCGCGACGCGGGCAGAGATGCTCGACGAGGGTCTGGAGTTGCTCGCGAAACTATGGAGCGGTGAGGCGGTTGCCCATCACGGTAAACACTACCAGACGAACACCCAGACCTTTGCACCCGATGGGGCCCATATACCGATCTGGCTCGCTGCCACCTGGCCCAACCTCAAACCATTCCGACGCGCGGCGCGGTTTGATGGCGTGATGGCAATCAACCAGGATTTCTTTACTCAGCTCACCCCTGATGAGGTCAGCGAGATTGCAAGGTACATCAAGGCTCACAGGCAGACCGATGCGCCCTTTAATCTGTGTGTTGCGTCGATCACGTCTGACGATGCCCAGGCGGACATCGATCGCGCTCACGCACTTGAGGAAGCCGGCGCCAACTGGTGGCAGGACGGCGGTTTCCCACTCGTTGAAACCCTTGAGGACCTCAGAAAACGAATCCGGCGAGGTCCTCCCAGAGTTTAGCGGGCGCTTGTCAGCGCCTGGATGATCTCTTCGACCACCTCTTCGGCCAACGCAACCATTTCGGCGTCCGTTCGATCCTGGATCGGATGCCTTACGAAACATCGCTTGGCGTCCATCCCCAGAGCATCCGCCTGTGCAGCAGCAGCTTCAGTGAATTCGCTGGAAGCGATCGCGACCGACGGTTTACCGTTGATCTCAAACCATACCGTGTCATGCAAACTGCACGTGGTACAGGAACCTCAGTCAGCCAGGCCTTCTATAACAAAATCATTGTTGTCGCGGATTTCCTGACGCAGGCTTTCCGGTGCTGGTTTGGTAAAGGTCGGCTTTGCATAGCGGTTCACCGTGATCTTCGGGAACTGGTCTTTGAGCAATACCTCAAGCCGGTCAAGCAGCACATTGCCCCTGGGCTTGGAGATGTCGAGCAGTGCAACACTGCCTGATATCGATCCTGACCGTGGAGAAATCTGGCGCACGACTGGCTCTCGCTCGTCTGTGGGATCCAGAATGGTAACCATCAAGTTACTCCTCTATTTTGCGCGAAACCGATATGGAACCGATCTCGCCCGTTGCCCAGCCGTGAAAAGCACCCGAGAATTTACCGGCCTCGGAGCCTGCCACGACGATGTGAATATCCTCTTCTGAGCGAAACTTAGGGATCATTCGATCCATCGCTCCTTCGCCCATGCGGTCGATCATAGCCTGTTTAATGCCCACCGCGGAGACTGAGTCTGCCACCAGATCGCGGATCGGGCGACTGGTGACTTCCTGTATCCGCCGACGGATGTCTGCCTTGCTGTAGTTGTCTACCATGAACGTATCGACGTGTTCGGGGCAGACCACCACCAGAACATCTGTGCCGAAATGCGCCTTGGGATGAAACGCACTTTCAAGACACAGGCCGAACGTTCCACCCAGATGAGCAGCACCTCGGGCATCCTGATCGACGATCAGCGTCGGTCCGCTGGTCATGGTAAATATTGATACCACCGAGTCTTCGCGCTTGAAGCCACGCTCCTGCGCGAGCGAACCCCACGGATTGCGTTCCTCCCATTCGGCAAAACACATGGTGAACTTCATCGGATTGCCGAGGGTAGAACGCTCGGTGCCGCCAGGTCTTGCGCCACCGATATTGCGGATTGCCAGGCGTACAGCGCGGCCAATGGTTGCATTGGCGCGATTGCCCTGGCCGAGTGCGCCCAGCTTCATGTTCATGCCGATGCGCTCGCGGATCGGCCCGTTGACCACCATGACCGGGGATGCACCCATGGTGGTCGCCATGACCCCGTGAATGTTGTACTCATCTGTACAGATCGCTTCGATGGCGGTCAGGATGACTGGCATGTACTCGGGTTTGCACCCCGCCATCACGGCGTTGATGGCAATCTTCTCAACGGTGGCTTCACCCATGTTCGGCGGCATCACGGCAACCAGTTCCTGCGCATCGCGGCGGGTACCTGAGAGCATCCGGATCACCCGCTCCGGGGTGGGTGGCACCAACGGAAGCCCGTCACTGAAACCCTGATCAAACATGAATTCAAATTCATCATCCATGCTTCCGATCTGGATTTTTCTGGCTCTCAAAGGGCTGTTCTCGGCTTCGGCCTGCAGACGATCGTGGATTGCGGGATCAACACTCAGAGATCCGCAACCCGGGCGCCATGCCGGCAGAACGGACCAGTCCAGGTCAGGTGCAGAGCTTCCGGTGCGCTCAGCCAGACGGGTTAGAGCCGTCTGCCACTCCTCGCGCACAAACCCGATCAGAGCATCGGTCTGGTTGCCAGCTGCGTCGCTGATGAACATCGATGGAACAGTGTCGATGTCATAAGCAAAACTGACTTTCAGCGAAGAGTCGTCGAGGATTGGAACGCTCAAGCTATGAGTCTTTTTAAGTTTTGCATTGCCTTCAAGCGTCTGACCTGGCACCAGAACCGATACCGCAGACCCGAACGACCTGAAGGCAGCCTCGAGGACCGGCATCACCTCATTGCAGGTCGGGCAATCTTCTTTTACAAAACAGATCACGCTCGGCTTGTCGCCGGGAAAGCTGAATTTTTCTCCCTCCGCGCTTTCCAGTAAAAATGGTGTCAGCTCGGCCATCTATCACTCCCGGTGCCTCCAAAATGCCCTAGTGCATTGAGAATGAGTTCATTTGACCCCAAGGTCACCGCCACAATCAAGGTCTGGCACCTTGCAGACCGCGGACCGGTCCGATTAGCATGAGAGACTGCTCAAAGGCGGGTTTCCCATGACTTATCAAACACTTGACCTGACCACCCTGACGCCCCACATCGGCGCAGAGATCAACGGCGTCGACCTGTCGAAGCCCCTTTCTAATCAGCAGTTCAGCGAACTCTATCAGGCCTGGCTTGACTGGAAAGTCCTGGTCTTCCGCGATCAACACCTCACCCGCGACGACCACAAAGCATTTGGCCGCCGGTTTGGCAGCCTGCACGTGCACCCGATGCAGCACAGCTACGGCGGTGATCCTGAGGTTCTGGCGGTCAAAACCAGCAAAGACAGTAAATACACTGCAGGCGATGGCTGGCACACAGACGTTACCTGCGATCCGATTCCGCCCCTTGGATCAGCCTTGTACATCACCCAGACACCCGAAAGCGGTGGTGGCGATACAATGTATGCCGACATGTATCTGGCCTATGACATGCTCTCAGACGTGATGAAGGGCATGCTCGAAAATCTGGTCGGTGTGCACGACGGGGCCATGCCTTATCTGAGCGGCTACGGTGTATCGCCACCAACCGGTGAGACCTACCCGAAGAACGAGCACCCGGTTGTGATCCGCCATCCAGACACGGGGAAAAAGATCCTGTTCGTCAATTCCGGCTTCACCTCGCACATCAAAGGCATGCGGCCATGGGAGAGTCGTGCTCTGCTGGACGCATTGTTCCGGCACATTTCGCAGACACCGCGGCTGACTTGTCGCGTTGTGTGGCAGCCCAATACACTGACCTTGTGGGACAACCGTTGTACGCAACATCATGCGGTATGGGATTACCATCCGAATTCACGCTACGGTGAGCGGGTATCTATTTTAGGTGACGTCCGACCGGCGGCTTAGCAAAGGTGTTGGCCTCAGGCTGCGAATTTGGCCACGCGACAGATAAACGCCTGCCGCCGCGATCAACATCAGCAACCAACCGGCAACCAGAATACCGATAAAATGGTCGGAACCGCCGGCCAGGTAGGCGTAATCGTTGAAGCTGTCACGCAGTGTTAACTCTTTGAACACCCGTATGCTTGTTACAAACGCCGCGTGCAGACCCAGACACCACATCAATGAGCCAGTCGCGTAACGCACGATACACAGCCCCAGACCCAGCAGAAAAAGTGCGCTGAACGAATCCCAGTAGTCCGAAGGTGTTCCAAGCGGTGCAGTTGAAGCCAGCACAACACCCAGACCACTCCAGGGCGTGACATCGACATCGACACCAACCGGTGCTGCCAGAACGTGGATGCAGGCATAAGCAAGGCTTGAGAGGCACCCTGCCAGAAACACACTGGATGCGCCGAACGCCCGACGAATGACCTCCGGAACAACACCGCGGAACAAAACCTCCTCGGCCAGGGCAACCAGCGCACCAGAGACCAGCGCAGACAACAGAAAAACCCCAAAGCTGAAGACCTGAATCTGCTCGCGGGT